>JAAZNS010000323.1 GCA_012798185.1 Chloroflexota bacterium
ATCGACGCTTACATCCGGAATGATCACACCTTCACCGTGCAAGGCAACCCAGCCGGCAATGCCCTGCCCCAGCTTCAAGCGCACCCCCACCACATTTTGGCTTTTAACACCTGTGGATGCCCCAAAAATCAGCTCTTCCTGCTTTGAATCGATCAAAGCTAAAGAAACCACTTCCACGCGCAGCGCCTGGCTGATTTGATCGAGGATGCGCTGAAGCACCTCTTCCAAATCCAGGCTGCCGGTAATGGCTGCCGCACTATCCGCCAAGGCAGTCATCACCAAAGCCCGTCCCTGGCTTTCGGTGTATAGGCGCGCATTGAGAATGGCAATGCCAGCCTGGTCGGAGATGATCTGCACCAAATTCAAATGATCCTGTTTAAAATATCCAGGAGAGGCATAAACCAGGGTCATTACACCCACCAGACGGTCTCGCACCAGCAGCGGCGCACTGACCGCCGATTTGGGTCCGGTGGCATCCTTTTCATCATCAGGGCGGCGCAGCCAGCGTTCATCCTGGCTGGTATCTTCGATCAATACCGTTTGGCGGTGTTTGGCAACCCAGCCAGCTAAGCCCTGCTTAAAAATTATCCGCAACTGTGCCGTGGTATGTTCGATTATCCTGTCGCCTATCACTATAGCCGATTCGATCGGTTCCCCGTCATCATTCAATACGATAATACTACCGCTGATTGCTCCGATGTTTTTCATCGAAAGCATGACCACCCGCTGCAACACGGTGCGTAAATCCAGGTTAGCAGTCAGTTCACGGTTAATGTTATATAACAATTCCAGCGTTTTAACCGAACTGGATTGCTGTAACGAAGGCGGTCGGGAATTTTTAGGTTTTTTCCCCATAACTCCACACCTGCAATAAGCCATCGATTATGGTTGTTTCGACAAGCCAGTATTTTGAATTAATCTGATTTATTCCTATGAGGTGCAATAATCCTGCCAAATAATGGCTATCCATATCGGCATTGCGTTCTATAAAAACAACCTAAAAATAATCGCGATATTTTTGAGTATAGCACAATCAGGGCAAGTCGAGCATCAAATTTCCCAACATCAGCCGCAGATTGATGTTTCTATCGAGTAATTCCAGAGAGCGGATAAGCGATGAAACCACTTGATGCGAAACATCGGTCTTGTACCGGGCAGCCAGCTGCCGGATCTCTTCCTCTTTATCCTGATTGACCAAGGGCGCCGACGATTCCCCCGCCGCTAAAAAGACGTCCCGCCAAAAAGACAGCCACACCTGAATCATTTCGATAAGATAATTTTTGTCTTTTTTGTAATTTTTATCCACAAACTCAAATCGGTATACGCGCGTACCTGCCAGCAGTCTCAGATGTTCATCCAGCCAGGTAGTTCGCTGCGCCAGGATCTGCGGATTTTGCAGCAGGGTAATTGCCTGACCCGGACAGCCAGACGATAATTGGGCTAATAAAGCTGCCTGCTTCGGCTCGACCTGCCAGCTTGTTTTCAGATAGTCTTCAATATCGAGAACGGGCACCTGCCGTAAACGCAGCAATTCGCAGCGCGATACCACGGTGGGCAGCAAGTGGTCGCTGGATGGGGCTGTCACGATCAAAATCGCCTTTGGCGGCGGTTCTTCGAGGGTTTTCAACAAGGCGTTGGCAGCGCTTTGATTGGCTTTTTCGAAGTTGCACAGCACAGCTACACGGTATTGCGATTGGTAAGGCGCAAGCGCCAAAATATGAGAAAGCTCTCGCACTTGGTCTACGTGCAGCACGCTGCTCTTCTCTTCAGATTCCACCACGGTCAGGTCGGGGTATTGCTCACGGGCAATCTGCTGGCAGGTGCGGCATTGCAGACAGGGTTCGCCTGGATGCAGCGGTGCCTGACAATTGAGCGCCTGAGCAAAGCGGATGGCAAGCGTACGTTTACCTACCCCTTTTGCACCGGTGAATAAATAGGCATGGCGCAATGAATGGTTCTCGATATGTCTTTTGAGATGATTAACTGCCTTATCGTGCCCTAATATATCCCATTTCATCAGCCTGATTTTAGCTTAGAGAGGAGATATGTGCAATGAGGTTTTAATTCGGGCAGCGCGCCCGCAATTATGGCGTTAGAGGCATGGTCAATCTTAACTACCGAGATTCAGTTTAGATAAACGCTGAAAGGGATATTCACACATCATTTTTCTATCTAACTAAGTTACGCGTTGGCATCCGATACCCAAACTCAATCGGAAGATTTTTACCGGTACTCGAAAACTTACCGTATATTTCCGAAAACTTTATGCATCCCAAATTTTTATTCGAGTGATTACTCCTTCCGTGTTATCATTATTCATCCCAAAAATCGGAGGGCACCCTTATGGCTGATCGCCTTTCCCGCTGGACGAAATTCGCTTATGGCGTTGGTGATACCGGTTTCAGCCTCACCACAACTATTGCCGCTGCTTATTTTGCCATTTTTCTAACCGATGTGGTGGGAATTTCACCAGGCATCGCTGCCATTGCCATCTTCGCCGGGCGCAGCTGGGATTATTTCAACGATCCGATTATCGGGCATATTTCTGACCGCACCCGCTCGCGCTGGGGCAGGCGCAGACCTTTCCTGCTTTTTGGCGCAATTCCTTTTGCGATTGCTTTCATGCTGCTTTGGTGGCGACCGCCATTCACCAGCACCACCGCCCTGGTGATCTATTACGCCTTTGCCTATGTCCTTTTCGATTCGGCAGCCACATTCACCTACATGCCCTTTTATGCCCTCACCCCAGAATTGACCTCCGATTATGACGAACGCACCGCCCTCACCACTTATCGCATGTTCTTCTCGATTGCCGGCAGCCTGGCGGCGTTCACTATTCCCTTGATGATCGTCGGGGGGTTTTCTCCGCAAAATGCCGACCGGGTGTTGACCATGGGAATTGTTTTCGGTATCGCCAGCGCCCTACCTTTATTGGTTACATTCTTCGGTACAAAAGAGCGCCAGGAATTCATGCAGCAGGATCAACCCGGCATCAAAGAATCGCTGCGGGCGGCTCTTAAAAACCGTCCTTTCATTTTCAGCGCCGGCATTTACCTGGTGACCTGGATGTGCATGGACATCATGCAGACCACACTGTTGTATTTCATCAAGTATGTAATGCACCGCGAAGGGCAAAGCGACCTGATTATGGGAGTTATCTTTGTAGTGGCTATTTTTGCCTTACCGGTCTGGGAAAAGGTTTCGCGGCGCTGGAATAAGCGCAAGGCATATATCTTTGGCAGCGCTTTTCTGGCAACGGTGCTCATGGTGTTGATCAGTTTGAACACTGCCACGCCCTTCAACCTGCTTTTGGTATTATGTGTTATGGCAGGGATCGGTGTTGGAGCAGCGCATGTGCTGCCCTGGGCGATCATCCCCGATGCCATCGAGTGGGATGAACTTCAAACCGGCGAACGCCATGAGGGGATGTTCTCCTCGCTGGTCACGTTGATGCAAAAAATCGCCTCCTCGGTGGCGATCCCGCTCGTTTTGCTGGTGCTGGATATCACCGGTTATGTTCCCAACGCCACCCAGCAGCCGCCCAACGCGCTTCTAGGCATCCGGATTGTGATCGGACCGATCCCGGCAGTGATTTTATTGCTGGGCATATTATTCGCCGTGTTATATCCTCTAGACCGCCAACGTTTTACCGAGGTAAACCGTGAGCTGGAAAACCGCCGCAGGATTCGCCCGGACGAAGCGTGATGAAATCCATTGAAATCCGCCCGTTACACAATTGGCGTGAACGCCGTTTGTTTTTAACCTTCCCCTGGGTAATTTATCGGGATGACCCGATATGGGTCCCCCCCTTTCTGCCAGAGCGCCGTAAGGTGATCGACACACGGCGGGGGGCTTTTTTTAAGCGGGGTGATGCAGAATTTTTCATAGCCTGGCAGGGCGATAAGCCCGTCGGCACCATATGCACAGCCGAGGACAAGGTGACCAATGCTCAGCGCGGCTTAAACGATTGCATGATTGGTTTTTTCGAGTGCATCGAAGATGAAGCTGTAGCGCGGGCATTATTCCGCCACGCTGAAGAATGGGCAAGGGCACGCCGGTTGAACTCGATATATGGTCCGTTCAACCTGGATTATGAAGACAGCTATGGGTTACTGATCTATGGGCGTGACCGCCCGCCCACATTGTTGTGTGGTCATACACCCCCTTATTACCAGGTTTTCTTCGAAAACTATGGCTTTCGACCAGCGCGCGGTAAAAATGTCGCATATGCTTTTGAGCTGGCTGATTCGCCGAAATTACAGCGGTTATCCAGGCTGGCAGATTGGGTGCGCCAAAACCGCAATATCCATATTCGGGGCGGTGACCTTGAACACTGGCAGGATGAAGTCGACCGGGTATTGGTACTGCTCAACCGCGCCCTGATGCATCTACCCGACTACATACCCTGGCAGAGGGAAGCCCTGCAGGCGTCTTTTAAACCCTTCAAGGACATCGCCGATCCAGACCTAACTTTGTTTGCTGAAATGGATGGAAAAACGGTGGGCTGGCTGGCGGGAATTCCCAACCTCAACGAGGCGTTCATTCATGTCAATGGATTGCGGTATCCATGGAATTACCTGCAATTAATGCGTTCCATGCGTAACCAGCCGCAGTGTCTGGCAATCAAGAGTGTTTTAATCCTGCCGGAATATTGGGAAAGAGGGGTAAGTGTTTTGTTATTCGATGAGATGGTGAAACGGGCTATGAGGAAGGGATATAAATGGGCTGATCTTTCCCTCACGTCAGACGATAATCCCTATACGCCTGCCCTGGCTGAAAAAATGGGCGCAGTTCTATATAAGCAATACCAGGTTTATCGATATGATATATAAACTGTTGGCTATCAGCTTTCAGCAGTCAGAAAATAACCGCTTTCGCGAATCATCCAATCGAAGCTAACAAAAGTTCGAAGTTTACCCTCAAAAGGGTGATAAAAAAAGCCTGGTTTCCTGCCTTTTCGGATAGTACTTTTACTTCCACGATTCAAACATTACTGCGTAATAGCTGATCTAGGTCGTTCAAATTCACCCGGGAAGTCATATCCAGGCTGAGCGGCGTCACCGAGACCATCCGTCGCACGCGCAACACATACACGTCGGAATCTTGATCGGTATTGGATAGCTGATCGACGACGCGGTATGGGATCGGTGCCGGTTTATCCCAAGAATCACGTTGAGGAGGCAACGGCTCGTAATAAGGTGCTCGTGATAGTCGGGTGATCATCCAGGGGGTTTCAGGGGTGGCGTTGGAGGGTACATCCACTTTGAGAACATCCACATCAGCAGGCAGGCAATGTTTTAAAAGCAGGCGCCCAAAATACACAGCAAAATACCCTGCGGCAGAGAAATCGATATCGGTTGAATAGGAGAGATGGTATTCCGGGCAGGTCTCCAGCGAAATTGCCAGGGCGGGAATACCCATCGAGGCAGCTTCCAAGGCGGCACCTATTGTTCCAGAAACAGTAATCGCGGTGCCCACATTTTCACCATAATTTATCCCCGATACTACCAAATCGGGCTTACGCGGCATGATCTCCAGCACGGCATGCAAAACCACCTGAGCGGGAGATGCACCTACGGCATATACCTGCCAGGTCTTGCCATTCACCTCCATGGATTGGCAGGTGATCAAGCCATCAGAGGAGGAGGGCAGGCTGCGCCCCGCGCCGGAAAGCTGGTCGCGCGGCGCAGCAACATTGACATAACCTATTTGGGACAGCTGGCTGGCAGCCATCCATAATCCAGGTGAGCGGATGCCATCATCGTTGGTTAATAAAATTTGAGGTTTGTCCATAGAGTTTATTATATCCAGTTAGTGCACGTAGCGATGAATATCCTTAACCAAATAATGAGAGACACCGGAAATATCGATAAAAAAGGAGCGAAAACCGCTCCTGTAAAACTGGCGCACCCGGCGCGATTCGAACGCGCGGCCCCTTGCTCCGCAAGCAAGTGCTCTAATCCGCTGAGCTACGAGGGCATTTAAATGATTGTGGAAAGTGATTTTAATCCAATTCAGCATGCGGGTCAAGAGCGCCTGATTTTGATATTATTGTTCAGCGAATTTGAAACCTCAAAGTGTTCAGGGAAAAAGATGAGAAATGAATCGAGAAGCGGAAATGGTTTTTATTTCTTTGGCATCGAGCGAATCCAATCCCAAAAACCATACAAAAGAGCGGTGAATACCCCCAACCCTAAGGTCTTGAATAAATCACTCACCGGCCATGGCAGGGCGGTATAACGCTGTAAATACCATAGCAGTATCCAGATGAAGTAAATGCCAATGCCGACTAGCACGCGCCTGAACCAGGGATTGCCTGAGCGGCGCTGATCCACCCAAGTCCAGGCGGCTAACGCTACCTGCAGCCCGGTGAACATCGCCCGGTAGCGCGGGTTATCCCACAGATCTGCTCCAGCGCGCAGCGAAGCTAAAAGGATGCCCAGCCATATTATCAAGCTTAACCCGCGGGCACTGGCGCGGTAAATGCCTTTGGCACTTCTGCCGCGCAGCACAGCCAGAAAGGGAGCATAGATCAAAAAAGGCAAGATCAGCGTCCAGCCCAGGGCGCGCCAGATGTTAATCCAGCGCCAGACGGGAAACGCCGTGGTATCTGAAATGGCAGCCGGCAGCAGCGGTCTGACGGCGCCATACCCCAATAACATGGGTAAATGCATCCAGTTTGGCGTCCTGAGCATAACTTTTTTCACCCAGCCCGAATCGATCATCCCCAGATATGCCTGCAGGTCTGCCGATTTACGCAGCCACCACCAGATCAGCGCCAGCGGATTGGTGATGGAATCTGGGGCGAAACGCCGCCAGGTGAGCCAAATACCACCTAGCGCTAAAAGCGCAACAATGGTTACCAAAAGCCAAAACCAGCGGTGGCGCAGGATGCGCCCGTTGCTGATGATGAGTGCATACAACCCCAGCAGAAGCAGTAAAAAGCCTGTCACCGGGGGTGAGAAGAACAGACAAGCCAGGAGTGCCCCAAAAATCCATATCAGGCTTTTCCATGTACGGTCCTGCCAGTAGCATGTCAATCCGTAAAAGCTCATAACGACCAGGACCATACTGAATGCTTCACGCATTTGTGAACTGCCCAGCAAAACGGCTTCAGGGAAAAGCGCCATACCCCAGGCAGCGATGTGGGCGGTTTCCGTTCCCCAATTACGGCGAGAAAACGCCCAGGTGAATAGCACTGCAAGGCTGGAAAATGCTGCAGTAACCAACACCATTAATAGCGGTTGATGAATTTCGCCGCCCAGGTAACGGTAAATGAAAGCGCTGATATACAACAAGCCGCCATATTGGTCCACTTTGCGGTACTTGGCGATGGCGTTCCACATCGGCTTGCCCGATTGCGCCAGATTCCACGCCGCCCGGTCACGGTTATAGGCATCTGCCATGATATAGCCGTGCTGCTCTGCTGGCGATTGGTAACCCTGGGTGGGCAGCACCGAGAACCACAAGGCGCCCAAACCCAAACGCAACAGCGCCGCTCCGCATACCAGCCATATCAGCCACTTGGGCAGTTTTTCTTGTTTTAGCAAAAACCATCCCAGCAGGATAACCGCCGTGCAAAGCACGGCTACCCCCAGGAATGAGAACCATCCCTGCACACTGATGAATTGATTGGAGACCCATGCTGCCCCCAAAGAAAGCAGAATCACCGCCAGGGATATGGCAGCCACAACGGTCAAACGAGATTTTGTGAACCCGGGTACAGCGTGATCAAACATAATAATCAAGGTAAGGCAGGCAGATACATCTTTGCCAAGAGTGACCTATTATAGCCCATCCAATATTTTCCGGGAGCGATTTTCCCAGGAATATTGTTCCACCGACCGGCGCGCTGCTTCACCCAGCGAAAACCGCTTGGCTTCGTTGGATTGCAGTTCCTGCAGCGCTGCCACCCAGGCGCCAACGTCTGCTGGCGGCAGAAGTATAGCAGTCTCCGAGGTAAGTGTCTCGCACAGCACAGGCAGGTTGCTGGAAAGGATAGCTCTGCCGCATGCCATATATTCGAACAGCTTCATCGGACTTAAATAGCGGGCGATATTCCCTCCCGAAGAAGCCGCCACGTGTTCTTGATAGGGCATCAGCAACACATCACACGCAGCCTGAAATAACGGGAGATCGGCATTGGGCACAAATCCGGTCAAGGTAACATTAGCCAAATTTTGGCTGGCAGCTTGCGCTTTTACCCTTTCAACATCCCCCAGCTCTCCCCCCGTCAATAAAAACGAGATCTCGGGAAGACGGGCTGCCATTGCTAAAATTAGCTCAGCCCCCCTGCCAGCATATAGATGCCCGGTGAAGCCCGCAACAAATGCTCCCAGATGTTGGCGGATATCGGCAGGCAGTTTTTGACGGGCTGCTTGCGGCAAAGGGAGTTCGGTGAAACGGATCAGATCCACACCATCCGGCGCGGTGAGGGTGAACTTGGACTGAGTTGGGATGTTAAAGCGCACTGCCAGATCTTGCGCCAGGGCACGGCTGATGGTCACCAGCCGCACTGCGCCGCCGCCGGTAAGAAATTGTTCGAACAGCCATTTAAACATAAAACCAGAAGGGAGGTCGTGTACCTCGAAGATTGTTTTCATTCCTGCCCGGCTGGCGAAAGCTGCACACTGCGGCAGGCGGGTGTAAACCAGGTCGGCGCCCCATTGCGCTGCCCAACGCCTGGCTGTCAGCCCGTAATCGTAGCGCCTCAACCAGGGACGGGCAGGCAACCATTCAACCGGGAATTGCGTTTGCAAGCCGTAAAAATGAGCCAATTTTTCCCAGGTCCTAAGCGATTGGCTGATCGGATCGAGAGCTGACAGGCTGGAGGGCGAGGCAACGCGCACTTGGTGCCCCAATTCCGTCATCGCCTGCGCCATTTTCATCACCTGAATAGTGTTGGCACGCCGGGCAGGGATTTCCGTGGGAGCAATCAGGGCGATTTTCATGCCTGTACCACCTCCTGATAAGTCTGGAAATGCTCGGCAGCGTTTTTCTCCCAGGTGAGCGTTTCTGCCCACAGGCGGTTGGAACGCCCCATTTGCCGGGCGAGGGATGGATCTTTTAGAATGGTCAGGATGGCGCGGGCGATACCCTCGATATCTTCTGGCAGCGCCAGATACCCGGTCATCTTATCCCGCACAGTATCTGCCACACCGCCGGTGCGAGTACCTACAACCGGCAAGCCATAAGCGCCGGCTTCCAGATAGACCAAGCCAAAGCCCTCGAACTGATCGCCTTCTAAATCCTGGGGGGTAAGCACAAACAGCGAAGCTTCCTGGTAATAACGCTGCAATGCTTCATCCGAAATAACGCCGGTAAATATCACATCCTTTAATTGTTGTTCAGAGATGATCTGCTCGAGTTCTTCGAAATATTCGTTCTTTGTATAGTTGCCCACCAAAATATAACGCGCCTGCGGCAATTCCTGCTTTACCCGGGCGAAAGCGAGCAAACTAACATGCTGACCTTTGCGCTGTTTGATATCGCCTACCGTTAAAAGGGTGGGAATTGAGGGAAAGACATGTTCTAAGGCAGTCTGTTGAGGAATTTTTAAATAATAATCATTGCCGTTCAGAATGACGCTCACGAGACATTTTTTTAATGATTTGCTAAAGTACCGCTGCATGGCTTCTGCCGTGCCGTGCGAAACCGGGAAAACCAGCCTTGTTTGCGCTAATACCCCCCGGTAAAGCAGCCGGTCGAGCAGATACCGCCGCCAGATCACACCGTAGGTGCCATGCGAGGTGATGGCATGCGGGCAGTGCAGTTTTTCTGCCAGCCAGCTTCCTATCAATCCAGTGGGATATGCCTCCAGAGAATGCACCAGGTCTACATCTGGGTATTTACCGGCAATAATCGCCTGCCAGCTGGCGAACAACAAAGACATGCCCTTCACAGACCGCAGCGAAGCATACTGAGTCGTTGGCAGGGAAAACGCGGGCATTTCGGGGAATAACGACCGCGCTTCGGTGTAATCCGCCTGAGATACAAACAACACGGGTTCCACATGGGCGCCAATAGCACGGATAAACGCGACTGAATGTGAACGCCAGCCGGATGGCTTTTGCAAGGAGGGCAGAATATAGGCTACTTTCATGCGGCTTCCTTTAAAGAAAGACTATTGCGGAATTTGATCACCGAAACCGTCACGCCAAGCAGGTACGATCCCGCCAGCAGCGCGGCGCTTGCCAGGAAGCCGAAACGCGGCACGAGTAGGAGCATTCCTGTCACTTTAATTATTGCCAACACCAGATTCACTTTAGCAGGAAAATCGGGTTGACCGACAGCCAGCAGGGCAATGCGATTCCAGTAAAACGTGTTCGCCACCAGAAATCCTGCCAGCAAGATCATTAACGCCGGGAAGGCAGGCAGGTATTCCGGTTTGTATAGATATTGGATAAGCGGCTTCCCAAAAACCAGCAATCCAATCAAGACCGCCAGGGTATAACCGCCCGCCAACAGTGAACCGCGCCTTAATATATACCGCACATTGCTCCAATTCTTCCGCGCCACCTCCCGGGATATTTCCGGGTAGGTTGCCTGCGGCAAGGGGCTGACCGGCATCTGCGCCATATTTGCCAGCGCCAATGCCAGCTTGTAATACCCGGTTTCCAGGGGGTTCCGTAAAAACGAAACCCAAAGTAATTCACTATCTTTATTGATCAGACTTAAAGATGCGCTGATATTGGTGCTGACAGCAAAATGGGTCAGCTCGCGTGCCTGTGGTCGCAGCAAACCCAATGGTGCATTCCACCAGCCTTTTCCCCAGCGGCGGGTTGCTTCGAAGATGGCAGCGCTGGTCAACCCGACCGCCCCGATGGTCTTGCCTACGATATATGCTGCCAGAATGCCGCCAAAGCTTCCCTGTCGAATATACACAAGTGCAATAATCACCAGTGTAACCAGACTCGCTACCACGCTCAATGCAGCCATGCGCCTGAATCGGTCGAAGATTTGCAGTAACCCGGTTGAGCTTTCGGCGATCAAATTGGCGATAACGATCAACCCGTATAGGGCAAACCAATGCGCCAGGCTGATATCCTTGGCAAAATAGCGTGCTGCCAGAGGAGAGAGCGCCCAAATAAGGACAAAGGCAATCAGCGAAGCACCTATCTCAGCCATGGCAGCAACTTTGAACACAGCCGCCGCTCGTTGATTATCTTGAGCTTCGCTGAATTGCCCCACATATTTAATAACCAATTCCCCCATGCGGAATGATATGAACTTATTGACCACACTGGTGAACATTGTGATAGTACCCAGGATGCCAAAGCCGGCAACGCCCAGTAAGCGCGCCGCCAGGATGCCCTGCAGCATGCTAATGCCCGCTGTAATCCCCGTGGCACTGAACAGGTAGCCGGAGTTTTTTATCACCCTGGTGATGAGCGGATTAGCGAATAAAGCAGATCTCAATCTGTACTCACCTGGCTTGCCCAGTGACGTTCTTCGTTATACCAGCTTACCAGGCTGGCGATTCCCTCGGCGAGGGATACCTGCGGCGTCCAGCCCAGCAGCCGGTTGGCTTTTTCTACATTTGCCCAATTGGCGAGCATATCTGCCGGATGCCGCGGCAGGTGGTGTACATCGGCAGGCTTCCCGATTAGGTCTTCGAGCATTTTGATCAAAGTATTGATCTTGACTGTTTCATGCCCCCCCAGATTGATGATTTCATAGCCCATCGGCTTCAATCCCAGCAGCGTGCCGCGGGCGATATCGTCAATATAGGTGAAGCCGCGCGATTGCTCGCCATCGCCATTCACCCGCACAGGACGTCCTTCGCTAATCCACTGAGCAAAGCGGAACATAACCATATCCGGCCTTCCAGCAGGTCCATAGACGGTAAAGTAGCGGAATATAGTAACGTCGATATCGTAGAGAAAATGATAGCTGTAGCAAAGCGCTTCGGCACCTTTTTTACTGGCAGCATAGGGCTGCAGCGGATGGTCGCTGTCCGCTTCTTCGGGGGTGGGCATTGGGGCGTTTTCACCATAGATGCTGGATGTGGAAGCCAGTATAAATTTAGGGATTTGATACTGCCGGCAGGCTTCCAACAGGTTCAGCGTTCCCATGACGTTTGTATCAA
>JAAZNS010000324.1 GCA_012798185.1 Chloroflexota bacterium
GGCGGGCAACTTGTATATGCCACCTGCACTTTCTCTCCCGAGGAGAATGAAGGCGTGATTGCGCATTTTCTCGCTTCGCATAAAAACTATTCTTTAGTTAAACCAGCCGTTAATTTTAGCTATCAAAAAGGTCGTTGCGAGTGGGTAGAAGATGCCTTGATCCGCTCTGAGGAAATCCAGAAAACCCTGCGCTGTTGGCATTATCACGGCATGCCGGAGGGGCATTTTTATGCAATTTTACGTAAGGCTGATGATGGATTTTACAGCGAGTTCACTTATGCTTTGCAGCAGCCAATTCCTAAAGATGTCGAAATGCTTTACGATGATTTTATAGAACAAAACCTGGTATTAAACCCTTTCTCTGGAGTAAGGAGCTTAATCAAATCTCATGTATATCTTGTTCCAGAGAGTATGCCAGAAACAGATGATCTGCGTATAATCCGTCCGGGATTATGGGTGGGGCAGATAAAGGGTAGAAGGTTCGAACCCGCTCATGCGCTGGCATTGGCAATGAACGCCGATCAGGCACAGCACACAGTCGATATTGATTCTAATGGGAGAGATGTGCTGGCATATCTCCATGGTGAACAATTGGTTATTGAATCTGATTACGATAATGGCTGGGACCTTATAACGGTCGACGGTTTTCCATTGGGCTGGGGGAAGCGAAGCGGAAAAGCAATCAAGAATTATTACCCCAAAGGATTGCGCTGGGTATAATTTTTTTTAATTTGATGCTTCTACTCAGCCAGCCTGGGTAATTCTCCGAAAATGAGGCATTTGCAGGTGCGCAGTGCCCGCAATCACCTCAAATTCGGAGCTTATCTAACAAGGTTTGATATATATAAACAGTTTTCTTTGTAAGATTACTTTTTCAACACTTTTGTGTTTGATATTATTTTCCCATATTGGTTTCATCTGATTGGCGAATATTTAATAATCGCTTATTGAGTGCTTCAATTTGCCTTTCCAGCCAGCTTTTCTCTTGTTCTAGTAAGTTGATTTCCTCCTCGGGAGAAAGTTGAACCATCGAATTCCATCCAAATCTTCCACCCTGGCGAAAGCCTCTACCCCAGTTACGAAAAAACCTGCCTGTGTAACCTCCACTGCAGGGTCCTAATCCTCTGCCGACTGGTCCAGTGCCAAAGGGTCCTGTTCCATCCAAGCCAGGCATAATTTACTCCTTTCACCAAAAAATGAATTACCTCCAATTTATCCGATTACCCCTGCCACGAACTGCATTACCTCTAAAGATATTACCCCACATCCGTCTGAACCATCCAACGGGGTAATTGATATTTGAAGATGTGTTTGGGGGTGTAAACCTTTGGTTTGGTCTACAATTTCCCATTCCTCTACCACTACGAGGGCCCTGTCCTAACGGGCCTGTTCCATTTCTTGCAGGCATATGTTTATCTCCTTTCTATTTCTGATGTTTTATGGTATTCGTCCTAATATTTTATTAATTAGAGTCTGTGACTTATTCAATTCTCTCTGCCAGAATTTAAGCGCTTCTTCACCTTGATCAGTCAGCGAATAAGTTCTTCGAGGTGGGCCTTGAGTTTGGTCAGTATCCCAGATTGATTGAACCCAAGCTAATCTTTCTAAATCCCTAAGCATGCGGTATATAACGCTGGGATGAATAGTCCCCATACCGAGTTCTTCAATATCGCTCAATAAAGTGTAACCATGCCGGGGTTGTTCTTTAAGTAAAATGAGCAATGCTGGTTCCAGCATAGCAATCGTCAGCGGTGTATGGGATTGTTGGAAATCGGGTTGATTTCTCATTGCCCAGCCTCTACGATGTCTTGGCATATCTATTTATTATCTCCTTCATATGATTATTAGTAACAACTCAGCTCGCTGAATAAGTTTCCGAATTTGATGTGTTTGCAGGTGTACAGCACAAGCAGCACCTCAAATTCAGGGGTTTTATCAACACAGCTTCGGCAGTTATGATTTTTTTGTAATATATCATACTACTCTATTAAAGTCAATAGATATATAAAGAATATTCTCGTATAAATTTCATAAAAACCATTATGGATAAAATATGATAAAATGTAACAAATATCTAAATTTATACTATAATATTAGTATAACTCACATTGAATCAAATATGGAAGATACAAATTCATCTCAATTTATTGAAGATATGTCCACCGAATTGTTGGTAGGGCGGAAGATACGCGATTTACGCAACCAGCGCTGTCTATCGATGCGTGCATTAGCTGAACGCAGCGGCCTGAACATCAACACGCTTATTCTTATCGAAAATGGCAAGACATCGCCATCGATCAGCACCCTTCAGCAATTGGCATTGGCTTTGGACGTGCCTATCACCACTTTTTTTACAATAGAACCAGTGTGCAAAAGTGTAGTCTTTACAAAATCCGATCGACGTCCCGTTGCCTTAATAGGCAAAATGCAGATGCAAAACCTTGGACAAGATTTGAACGGGAATGCGGTGCAGCCGTTTGTGATTGAGTTGTTGCCGGGGGCTGGCAGTGGGGATCAGATGATCGTACATACCGGTCATGAATTTGTGTATTGCCTTTCGGGCACAGTCCATTACCAAGTAGGTGAACATGAATATTGTTTACAAGAAGGCGACAGTTTAGTTTTCGAAGCGCACCTGCCTCATTGTTGGAACAATACAAACGAACAGGCAGCAAAGATCATACTTGTACTATACCCGGCAGATAGGCGAGAAGAGCTTGGAGGCCGGCATTTTTCAATTGCATTATTAAAAAAGGAGCTTACGATGAAAATTGCTTTAATTACCGACGATGGTAAAACTATCAGTCAACATTTTGGCAGAGCACCTTACTATTTAGTGGTTTCGATCGAAGATGGAAAGGTGGTAAATAAGGAAATGCGCGATAAAATGGGGCACAGTCATTTCAGCGCCATGCACGGACAGGAAGAGCCACACGGGCATGGACAAGATCATGGACAAGGTCATGGCATGGATTCGGCTTCCCATAATAAGCATGTCAGTATGGCGGAAACCATAGCAGATTGTCAGGCTTTATTATGTGGTGGAATGGGTATGGGCGCTTATGAAAGCATGCGCCGTTTGAATATCCAGCCAATTGTGACCGATTTGCGGGATATCGATGCTGCAATACAGGCATTTATTAATGGGGAGTTGATCGATCATACAGAATTATTACATTAAACAATAAGATTGAATTTTAGTTTTTCAAAACAATTACTCAAGGTGCATTGCGGAACTATTAAATCATGACTATTCATTGCCGGTTATTACTAAAATCCTTTTTTGGATTAAGCCTTGTTTTTGGTTTATTTCTACTACTGGTAAACAAAGGGCTGGCGCAAACGCCAGCCCCTCCGCAACATCTGACCTATATTTACCTCTTTTGGGGGGATGGTTGTCCGCATTGTGCAGTTGCAAAACCTTATCTAGAAAGTTTGCAAGAAAAATATCCGGGGGTGATATTGAAAGCTTATGAAGTTTATTATGTACCAGAGAATCGAGATTTATTTGTTGAGATTGCAGCAAAATATGGGATTGAGCCATCGGTGGTACCGACCTATTTCATCGGTAATTATTATTCGGAGGGGTATAGTGAGCAGCTGAATACCAAGATCGAAGCCATCCTTCAACAATGTTTGAAGAATGGCTGTCTTGATCCCAAAGTGGATGAAATCCCACAGCCGCCTTCCACGATCCTTGATGCATCTCTGGAGGAAATATTAAGAGCTACACCAGAAATACCAGCAACCGTGGTAACGGCTACAGTAGCATCCGAAGTTGCCTCCGTTATCACTAAAGAACCACATTTCATACAAATTCCCTTTTTCGATATGGTTGATTTGGATGCGCAATCTGTAGTTGTCAGTACAGCTTTAATTGCATTGGTCGATGGGTTTAATCCTTGTTCGCTGTGGGTGCTTTCGATGCTGATTACATTAACGCTTCATACAGGATCGCGGCGCAAAGTGATCACTATCGGTTTGGTGTTTCTAACGGTTACGGCGCTAATATATGCGTTATTTATCACCGGATTATTCAGTGTTTTAAAAATAATCAGTTACTATAAATGGGTTCAATCAGTGGTGGCGTTAGTGGCTTTGTTTTTCGGTTTGGTTAATATCAAGGATTATTTATGGTATAAAGAAGGGCTCTCTTTCACAATTAGTGATGAGAAAAAGCCTGGGATATTCAAACGCATCCGCATGGTCATGGATGCCAGTCAATCTACCTGGGGATTGATCGGCG
Organism: Chloroflexota bacterium; assembly: GCA_012798185.1. Classification (GTDB taxonomy): domain Bacteria; phylum Chloroflexota; class Anaerolineae; order Anaerolineales; family UBA4823; genus JAAZNS01. Next base: position 4,247 of record JAAZNS010000324.1, read on the forward strand.
CTACAATCGTTCTAGCTGCCGGCGTTTCAATGGTGGAATTTTCCTGTACGGCAGGTTTTCCGGTTCTATGGACGAACTTGCTTACTTCACAAAATGTCGGAGTAATGGCCTTCATTTTACTATTGTTGTTATACATGGTGATTTATCAATTGGATGAACTGGTGATTTTTTTCTCAGCAGCGGTGACGCTCAAGTCAAGCCGCCTGGAAGAGAAACATGGGCGGGTACTAAAATTAATTGGCGGAATACTTATGCTTACCCTGGCTGGAGTAATGCTGGTCGACCCTGGTTTTTTGAACAATCTTAAAAATTCGCTGCTGATGTTTGGAATTGCTTTTATCACCACAACGCTCGTATTAATAATCCACCGCTGGCTCTTGCCGAAATTCGGCATTCGGCTTGGAACCGAACTACAAAGTCAGCCAAGAATAAATCTAAGTTCCATTAACGACGAATAAGGAGATCGAATGATTCTAATCATTTCTTCTCAAAATGCAGATATCAACAGCCCGGTTGATCCTCGTTTTGGACGATCACAGTTTTTTATTAAATATGACACAAATACAAATCATTGGGAAGCAATTAAAAACTCCAGCGTTAACCAACGCGGAGGGGCGGGCATTGCTGCTGCTCAGATCGCTGTAAACCATAAAGCTGAGGTAGTTATTAGCGGTGATTTTGGTCCCAACGCATTCAACGCATTAAAGGCTGCCGGAATTACTATGATGACTTTTTTGCAAGATACTTCAACGGTGCAAGATACTATTGATCACTATAAACAGGGAAAGCTGAATCCTTTCGAGTAGAACCAATGAAAAATTCAAAAGCGTTATGCATCGCGGTTGCCAGCGGGAAAGGCGGCACTGGTAAAACAACCGTCGCTACCAGCCTGGCATTAAGCCTGACTCCTCAGGAAAATGTATTGTTTTTAGATTGCGATGTTGAAGCACCCAATGGTCACTTGTTCTTGAGACCTAGAATTGAAGCCGAAAAAAAAGCGGTTATTCTAATTCCCCGTATCGATGTGGAAAAATGTCTCACGTGCGGTAAGTGTGTAGAAGTTTGCCAATTTCATGCGTTAGCAGAAATTGGTAAATCGATCATGATTTTTCCGCAGCTGTGTCATGGTTGTGGCAGTTGTGCGTGGCATTGCCCTTCGAAAGCGATCAAAGAAATCAAAAATCCAATTGGTGTCTTGGAGGCCGGTTTAGCCTTAAAAGGCATTCGTTTTGCTCACGGCATACTAACGATCAGTGAACCCATGGCGACGCCGATTATTCGACAATTGAAAAAATGGCAAAAAACGGAAACGGGTTCGGTAATCATTCAAGATGCTCCGCCCGGGGCTTCCTGTTCTGTTGTAGAAACATTGCGCGGAGCTGATTTTGCGTTATTAGTTAGCGAACCAACACCTTTTGGGTTGCATGATCTTAAACAAGTTCTTGACATTCTAAAAGAAATGAATATTCCAGGGGGTGTCATTATCAATCGAGATGGAATTGGCGATTTTCAAGTTGATCAATTTTTAAAGCAAAATCATATACCGATTATGATGCGCATTCCCTATTCAACTGAAATTGCGAGTGCAGTCGCAGCCGGTAAAACCCTGCTAGATGTTTCGTCCAATTATGGCCTGGAATTTAAGACTTTATTTTCGCAAATAAAAAAACGCGTTATGGAGAATGAAACATGTTAAATCAGGCCAATCCCATCAAACAATTAGTCATTCTGAGCGGTAAGGGAGGAACTGGTAAAACAAGTATTAGCGCAGCAATTGCCGATCTGGCGCGTGATTCGAAAAATAAGATCAACACGGTATTGATAGATGCTGATGTAGATGCTGCCAACTTAAGCTTGGTTCTTCAACCACAACAATCTGAAACATATGAGTTCTGGGGTGGTTCGGTAGCTGAAATCGAAAAATCCAAATGTATTGGCTGTGATTTGTGTAAATTATTATGCCGCTATGATGCCGTCTTTCCCTATGCTGACGGATCGAATTCATATTTCATCGACCCTATTGCCTGCGATGGGTGTGCAGCGTGTGTTTACAGTTGTGCTTCCGAAGCCATTCGTATGGTCCAGCAGAAAGAGGGCAATTGGTTTCATTCTAAAACAGTATACGGCGATCTTTTTCACGCGGAACTGTTCCCGGGAAAAGAAAATTCGGGGAAACTAGTAACCTTGATTAAGCAGCATGCTCGTTTGTGGGCGCAAGATACACAGGCTTCATTAATTGTTGTGGATGGCCCGCCAGGCATTGGTTGCCCGGTAATTTCTGCCTGTGCCGGCGCAGATTTAGGTTTAATCGTTACTGAGCCAAGTGTGGCTGGTATTCACGATCTCCAACGAATTTTAAGTTTGCTGCAACATTTTAAAATACCAGTGGTTGTATGTATAAATAAATCAGATATATATCCTAAAGGGAAGGAAAAAATTCGTCAATTTTCCTCTGATTATAAAATTGATATTCTGGGTGAGATTCCTTATGATAAACATATTATTCAAGCAATGGTTCAGGGAAGACCAGTTACACGGGAATATCCCAATGCTCCTTCATCTAAGGTAATCCAAGAAATTTGGAATAAGTTAGTATGCCGACTGACTAAATGTTGAGTGTTGTTATGGAAGATATCGAAAAAATAAAAGCTGCGGTCATCGATCAGTTGACACATGTTATCGATCCGGAAACAGGGGTAGATGTGGTGCGTATGCGTCTGATTCAAGATCTAGATTTGGATTCAACGGGGAAAGTGACATATACCTTCCGCCCGTCCTCTCCATTATGCCCCATTGCGGTGCCATTAGCTTTAATGATTATACAGGCAATTAATGTTGTTCCTGGAGTTACTGGTCAATCGATGAAAGTTATCGATTATATTCAAGCAGAGCAGCTCAACGAATTAATCAATACTATTCTTACTGAATCCCCTCAAGGTGATAATCATGCACAATAAATCAGAAATTTATAATGCGCTCCGTCAGATCAAAGACCCGGAGTTGGAGAGAGATATTGTTGAACTAGGGTTTATACCCGAGATTGAAATCGATGGTACCCGAATAATCATCCATTTTTGCCCCGATATTTTTAATTGCCCGTTCATAAATTGGTTCAAATCCGAAATCGTTAAAGAAGTAAACAAAATTAATGTATTTGAATCGGTAGAAGTGATGATTGATCATTCTAGCGAAAATAAGCCATTGGATAAAGGTGCTCTTCCTTTTGGAGGAATTGAACACCTAAACCAAGTAAAGAAAGTGGTTGCGATTATGAGTGGTAAGGGTGGTGTTGGGAAATCTTTTATCGCTGGCATGCTGGCTGTTGCTCTACGACGGGCAAATTATGATGTGGGGATATTAGATGCGGATATTACAGGTCCTAGTATTCCAAAGATGTTTTTTTCCAGAAGACCGTTGCTGACCCCAACGCCGCGGGCAATTTTACCGGCATTATCTCAAAATGGCATCAAGGTCATGTCGGTCAATTTACTGCTTCAGCATGATGATGAAGCTGTAATTTGGCGGGGTCCCTTAATCGGCAGAGCCATAAAACAATTTTGGACTGATACCCTGTGGGGGAATATGGACTTTTTAATAATTGATTTGCCTCCCGGAACATCTGATGCTCCATTAACGGTAATGCAGTCTTTACCGATGAGTGGCGTTTTATTGGTATCGTCGCCCCAAGATTTAGCAGGGATGGTTGTTCGGAAAGCAGCCAGCATGATGAAGCATATTGAAATTCCGATCCTGGGGCTGGTAGAGAATATGAGTTATTTTACAGCACCGGATACCGGCGTGAATTATGATGTATTCGGACCAAGCCATGCAGAAACAACTGCGGAAGCGCTTGATATTCCTGTTGTGGCGCGTTTACCCATAAATGCCAATATTGCTATGCTTTGCGATCAAGGGAAGGTGGAAGATTGTATCATGCCCGAATTTGAGGCTGTAAAAGAATTAATTGAAAAGATTACTCCTCCTTGCAGCCTTCCGAAGATGCCAGGGTAAATTATTAAATTATTTATAAACGAAAAAAAGTAACTGCTCAAGATATAGTAGAAAAGTCTCAAATTCGGAAAATCGCCCACGCTGGCTGAATGATTTCGAAGAAATAATAATAAAAAATATCTATGACCGTAAAATGTGAAAAATGATTGCTTTTGGACCGGTTCCTTCGCGACGTTTAGGATTTAGCATCGGGATCAATCATATTCCTCCCAAACATTGTTCATATTCTTGTGTCTATTGTCAGGTGGGAAGGACTGACCATCTCATTATTAAGCCAAAAGAGTTTTTATCCGTTAAAGAAATCGTTTTATCAGTTGAGCAAAAAATTATTGAAACCCAAAATAAGGGGCAGCCTATAGATTATCTTTCATTCGTCCCAGATGGTGAACCGACCTTGGATGCCCACTTGGGGGAGGAGATCGAAGCGCTGAAGTCATTTGGTTATCCTATTGCTGTAATTTCGAATGCTACTCTGATCGATCAAGCAGAGATTCGCCAGATATTAAATAAAGCAAATTGGGTATCTATAAAAATTGACAGTGTCCAGGAGGAAATTTGGCGCAAAATCAACCGCCCGAATAGACGTTTGAATCTCGAAATAATATTGAAGGGAATGCTTGATTTTGCCAGAGAGTATTCCGGGGAATTGGTTACAGAGAGTATGCTGATTGAAGGGATTAATGATGATGAGGTTTCAAATATTCGTCTGGCTGAATTTTTATGGAAGTTGAAGCCTCAAAAGTCCTATTTGGCGATTCCCATCCGTCCTCCGGCAGAAAACCGAGTTTTTCCTCCAGATTCATTAACCCTGCAAAAAATCAAGCAAATTATATCGTCAAGCGTGCCATCCACAATTTGTTTATTCGATGCCGAAGAGGATCAATTTATCGCTACAGGAGAAATCACAAAAGATATATTAAGCATCACATCGGTGCATCCAATACGAGAGGCAGCGCTTAGAAAGATGCTATCTAAATCTGGCGTTGATTGGAACGTAGTGGAGAAATTAGTAAGTGAAAAAAGGTTAATTAAACAAGTTCATCAGAACATAGTATTTTACCGACGTAATCCTGATCATATATAATATATTTTCGAAGTTAATCGAGTAATAATTCAGCCTCAAGGAATATTTTGTATTTCGATCTAGTCATTAGCCCAATATTAAAGAGAAGCGTTTATGACACTAATTGAACATTTATTAGCAACTCTCCCTGCAGATCCTGTTCCGGTTCGTAATGTGATCATGGGGGTTCATTGGACATTGGTCAGCAGTAAGTTTTGCGGATTGGGTTCTACGATTCCCGATTCCGGTCACCATCGTCACCATGCTCATCACGGGCATTCATTGGTTCGAGATGTTGGAAAATTACATCAAAAAAGCGCACAGGAACTTGCCCAATGGATTTTATCTGATAATACACTCGAGGCAAGCATAGGCATTGCGGCTATCAACTCCCTTTTGGAAATCGATGAAAGCCGGATGGAGCAGATCAATGCCGCCGATATTATCGAGCGTGAATGCGGCGGGAAAAACCTGGTGATTGTAGGGCATTTTCCATTTGTCGAGAGAATGAAATTTATTGCCAAAAATTGCTGGGTTATTGAAAAACATCCAGCTGGCGGAGATTTTCCCGAACAAGCTGCCCGGGAATTTATCCCTCAAGCACAAATCATTGCCATCACCGGAACTTCCTTGATCAATCACACGATTGACAATCTATTATCATTATGTCCAAAGGATTCAATGGTGATGCTGTTAGGACCTTCAACCCCTCTTTCATCTGTTTTGTTTAATTATGGAATTTCCTTTGTTTCAGGCGCCAGAGTATATGACGAAAATACCGCTATCTTGTCTATTCAACAAGGAGCAGCTTTTCCGCAAGTACAAGGAGTCCGCTTGTTGACAATGACGAAGAATATATATTAATGATTAAAAAGATTTTTGGTAAAATAGGACAGTGTAAGTCTAATTAATTACAGAGGGTGTTGAAACATCTCCATTCTATATTTTTCAACGAAAGAATTATCAACAGTCTCAATTAGAAGAATTGGCCAAAACGGAGGAAAATTAGATGACCCACATTATTACCAGTTTATGTTTACGTGATGGGGGATGCGCCGAGGTATGCCCGGTGGAATGTATCGTTCCAGGAAAGCCCCAAAGTGAATATCCCTGGTATTACATCGATCCGGAGACGTGTATCGA
>JAAZNS010000032.1 GCA_012798185.1 Chloroflexota bacterium
ATTTTCTTTGTTACCGTACCAGCTAGCCACATTAAGTCTGCCTGACGTGGACTGGGACGCATTACTTCCATTCCAAATCGGGCAATGTCATACCGGCTAGCAGCCATGCATATCATTTCGATCGCACAGCAAGCCAGACCAAATGTCATCGGCCATACTGATGAACGACGGCTCCAATTGTAAATTTTATCGATCGTGGTTATGGCAATATTATTTTTTAATTCGGCTGGAATTTCATAACCTGGGGAATTGAGTTCTTCACTCATAAAAATACGCCTCCTGGGATCAAGTTCGCAACGTTCATAACGCTTAATTTTTAATTTTTTTTGATGGGCACACAAGCGCACATTATACTCCGATAGTAATGAAAGGTCAATTTATATTTACGATAATATATATTTGCATAATTAAATTTATCCGTTATAATATATCCATGATCTCCACACGGCAGCAAATTATCAATATGTTGGAAAACCAAAAATTCCTTACTGCAGGTGAAATTGGCAGAGCATTACATTTGACCCCTGCAAACATACGTCACCATTTATCGATATTAGTTCAAGAAGGGGTGATCGAAGTTGTTGGTCAGCAAAAATTACCAAGCAAAGGCAGACCGCAGGGAGTGTTCTCGCTGACCCGTCAAATTCAATCGCACAACCTTGCTGGTTTAGCTCATGCATTGCTTAAAGAGCTCACGCTTGATAACCAGCCTGTATTATTACATGAATTATTTTCAAGGGTTGCATATCGCTTAGCACAACATCCGATTCCGAAAAATGTATCGCTAAATAAACGGTTATTCCTTACAATGGAGCGATTAAATAAGATGCATTATCAGGCTCGTTGGGAGGCTCACGCCCAAGCTCCGCGTATTTATTTAGGTCATTGTCCTTACGCTTTACTTCTCCCCGAACATCCGGAATTATGCCAAATCGATGCATTATTATTAAGTGAATTAATTGATTACCCCGTTATTCAATTATCAAATTTGGAAAAAGATGAGCACGGAACGCATTTTTGTTTATTTGCTGTAAAATAACCTTTGCATACGATGGTACAATAGGCGGGATTAAATTCTAATAACCAAAAAAAACATCAATTAAACTCTGAAACCACATAGATGATTATTCTATGGATTTACCATGCTAAGAAAATGCCCATTAGTAATCCTTATATTGATACTAGTCTCCCTTGTTCCTGGTTGTTCAAATAAAAAAGATTTACCAGGGTTAGCGGTTCTTGCTTACCATCAAGCCCTAATTAGCGGAGATTATAATCAACTGGCAAACTTATCGTGCAATTCCTGGGAAAGCCAGGCAAAAACTGATTTCGATTCATTTGCTGCCGTTAATGCTGTCCTTCAAGATGCCCAATGTCAATCTCAAACGGTTGAAGGAAACTCAGCAGTCGTCGCTTGCACTGGAAAAATCATCGCTAATTATGGTAATGAAGTGCTCGAAATCGACTTATCGGCGCAAACCTATCAAGCGGAATTCGAAGGGGGCGAGTGGCGGATGTGTGGTTATCGGTAATTCCCATGTTATCACCTCGCTGCTGGTTTACCCGAGAAAATTTATATGCGTTATTACTTTTTATCATTATTATCGCTTTAATCATTTTCACCAGCGATCAAGCTCCAGTATGGATTTATCAGGGATTTTAAATGACCCTGTTGCAAATTTGCATTTTTATAATCATTTCCTTATTGACCGGTGCCTTTATTCCAAAAAGTATTAGGGGGTGGTTTTTAATAATATTAAATATTCTTGCGGTATTTTGGCTGCAGCCAGTTTCACCCATCCGGCATCTTGACTTTTGGCTGCCGGTTGTGGGAATATTTCTAGTCGTTTTAGCTTGGTTTCTTTCAAATCAATCTTGCAATCATCGTCAAACCTGGATAACTATTGGAATAATCTCCGGAACAATTGTGGCAGTCAGTTTATTGCGTTACCTGGATCCAATTTGCTGCATCACCGCATCCCGCCCTCCTTCGATAATTCAAATTCTTATTTTCGCTATCCCCGCGATTTTGATTATCTGTCTTATTAATCATCAATTTCCAGGTAATAAACGATTTACTGTCATTATTTTCCTTGTTATTGTCAGCATCTTTATTATTCTAAAAACCGATATCTTTACCTATTACTCGAGTAAAATATTACGCTCGCTTTCCGGTCAGGATCAATCATTAGCAAGTCCACTTGACCTAGGTTGGATTGGATTTTCTTATCTGGCATTTCGATTATTGCATTATCTGCGTGATAACCAAACCGGAAAAATCCCAGCAAACAGTTTGGACGAATTCTTCAATTATGCGTTATTTTTCCCAGCATACAGCGCTGGACCGATAGAACGATTCCCGAATTTTTTAAAAGAGTTAAGAAAGCCTATTGAAAATCGATGCATGAGGCTATGGATTTCTCCCCACGATTTTTACCAAGGAAGTATCAGGATTGTTAATGGAGTCTTTAAAAAATTTGTTTTAGCAGATACTCTGGCAATCATCGCCCTTAACAGCCAAAATGCTGCCCAAATCAATTCGACATTTTGGGCTTGGGTCATCTTATATGCATATTCATTCAGGATATATTTTGATTTTTCTGGTTATACCGATATTGCTATCGGTTTAGGCAGATATATGGGCGTTCAATTACCAGAAAACTTCGCTTCGCCATATTTAAAAACAAATTTAGCAATGTTTTGGAATTGCTGGCATATAACCCTAGCACAATGGTTCCGTGCGTATATTTTCAATCCACTTACGCGATTTATGCGAACTGCTAAATTTAATTTTCCTGCGTGGTTAATAATCCTTAGTGCTCAATTTTCTACCATGATACTGATTGGTTTATGGCATGGTGTAACGCTAAACTTTGCCATATGGGGTCTTTGGCATGCGGCAGGACTATTCTTCCATAACCGCTGGTCAGATTGGAGGAAAAGTCATCACTTTTACTGGGAAAATATCCAGGGGGTAAATAAAATGCTCACTTTTATTTCATGGCTGATTACTTTTAATTATACCGTTCTGGGTTGGGTCTGGTTTGCGTTGCCAAACCCTCAAATCAGCGGGAAAATTTTGGGTATCCTTTTTGGGGCAAAATAACAGCACTATGGCAGTTACCTATTCTTCCTCACAAAAAGATCAAAAGGTTTCCCTGATGCGTGTTGTCATAAAAGCCCTTTGTTTGTTCTTTATATTTAATTTTTTGTTTTTATTTTTTGATCCACTTCCCCTTTTAGGTCAGGTATCGATATATAACCATCTTGTCCCCGGAAGGGAACGATTGCCATACGGCGAACAACCCGAAAAATCATTCAACCTCAATCTTTACCAGTTGGATGCTATGTTTAATTCTCATAAAATTGCGGGAAAGGAAAAACCCGAAAATGAATTCCGTATAATTCTGATTGGGGATTCGTCCACCTGGGGCTTTTTACTCTCCCCTCAAGAGACGCTGGCTTCGGTTTTGTCTGCCAAAAATTTAAGCACCCTGGACGGTAAACAAATTGTCGTCTATAACCTGGGATATCCGGTTATGTCTTTAACTAAAGATCTACTCATTTTAGACCGTTCAATGCAGTACCATCCAGATATGATCATATGGCTGATAACTTTAGAATCATTTCCGTATGATAAACAATTATTCCCACCACTTTTACAAAATAATCGTGAAGAAGTACAACATTTATTACAAAAGAATCAATTAAAGGTCATTTCGCAGATCAAAGAACTGAAATCACCATCACTATGGGATAGAACTTTTATCGGACAGCGGCGTAATATAGCAGATATCATTCGATTGCAGCTGTATGGCATTATGTGGGCAGCTACCGGGATAGATCAGGATATCCCCAATCAGTTCGATCGTCCAATGGAAGATTTACCTGCCGATCAATCATTTCATGATCTCATGCCGTCTCATCTTGCTGCTGAGGATCTTGCTCTCGAGATATTACAAGCAGGATATACCACAGCTGGCAATATTCCCTTGATCATCGTTAACGAACCAATGTACATCAGCCGCGGCGAGAATAGCGATATACGCTATAACTATTATTACCCGCGTTGGGCATACGATGATTATCGCCAGTTATTATCAAAACAATGCACCGCTAATCATTGGACTTGTATCGACCTTTGGAATTCAATTGAACCCGGCAATTTTTCCAACACAGCTGTTCACCTAACCCCAAAAGGAATAATACAGCTGGCAGACCTCTTGTTAAACCAAATATCTTTTGGGGGAAGCGATTGATTGGTATCCCTTTGACATCTCATGAGCAAAGCGTATAATTCCAACGATTTATGAAAACCTTCAAAGTAACCTTGTTAATTTCAGTAATTTTCTTCATGGTTAGTTGTAATGAAGATCCTTCTTCAATATCGGTACAGTCTTCATTGCCAACAACACAATTACCTTTGACGATTCAACCCAGTGAAACAAAACTCCTTAAGTCAACTAAGATTTCTTCGCCGGGAATAATTGAAACAGGTACACCAATCTTTGAAAAAACTATCAATTCATCTGAAATTCCAGCCACTACAGAATCTTCCGATTTGTCGGTTAACCCCGATTTATGGAAAGAACTCCCGGTCATCCCGCCAATCAATCAGCGTGTAATCGATATTTATAAAAATGGATTATTGCAGGGCAATGATCCGCATCGCTTTTCGAAAATTGGAGATTGCGGAAGTACTCCCACCTGGTTTCTCGGTGATTTCGACCGGGGTGAACGGTACTATACTTTGGGGGAATATTCTTATCTTAAGGAAATCATTCAATACTATGCAGGATCTTTTGACCGAACCAGCTTGGCAGCTCAATCGGGATTCAATGCATCGTCCGTTTTAACACCATTATGGGCAGATCATTCACAATGCCGATCAAACGAAACCCCTCTCGCGTGCGAATACCGGGTTCACAAACCAATTCTGGCATTCATCACCCTGGGTACCAATGATGTATATCATCAAGAGAGTTTCGAACCTCAAATGAGAAAGATCATTGAATTTTCGATTGAAAATGGTATAATCCCGGTTCTGTCCACAAAAGCAGACAATATCGAAAAAACTCATTATATTAATAAAACCCTGAGTAAACTGGCACAGGAATACCAAATCCCCCTCTGGAACTACTGGCGTGCCGTTCAACCTTTGCCCGATCAAGGCCTTCAAGAAGATGGAGCTCACATAACCTGGGGTTCCAATCATTTTGACGACCCCTTGACCATGCAAAAAGGTTGGCCGGTAAGAAACTTAACTGCCCTTCAAATGCTGGAAGCTATTTATCAGGCAACCTATGCAATAACAAAGCCGTGAGAAACAATATGAACGATGACATTATTTCAACCCTGGAATCATTTATCGCAGTTAAAATTCTAAAACAACCAAATCGCCCAGTTAAAGAGGATGAACCTTTGATTTCAAGCGGTTTGATCGATTCCTTCAATTTGGTGGATCTAGCCCTATTTATTGAAGATACATTTGGTGTTCAAATCGAAGACACCGAGTTGAATGTAAATACCTTTGATACATTACTTCAATTATCCGAATTAATCAAAAGTCGCATGAATATATAAACTTCGATATTCTCAATTTATATCCAACAATGTTTTAAGTAATCCATAGTCTATCCATGAAAACCCTGGCAGAAAATATAGTAAATTCGTACATAAAAATCCCTGAACAGACTGCAATTACATTACTCAAAAATCAAAATCCCGAGCAGTTAATTTCATACCACCAATTAATTCTCGGCGCGTATGCTTATGCTAAAGCACTGGAAAAAGCAAATATTCATCCCGATGAAGTGGTCATTTTAATTCTTAACCACGGTGAAAACTTAATCTACTCGTTCTTTGGCGCCATTCTTCATGGTGCGATTCCTTCGATAATGCCATTCCTGACAGAGAAATTAGAGCCAGCCCATTACCGACAATCCTTACAATCCTTATTCGAAATTACCAGACCATCTGCAATTATCACATACCCTGAGTTTATCGAAGAAGTACGCATTGCTTCAAGCAACACCTCATCTATTCGGGCGATTTTTTCCACATTGGATATTCAACCCTCTGATCCAGTTAATATCGAAAATCTTTTAGGGTTAAAAAGAAATGCCCACGATATCGTATTATTACAGCATTCTTCTGGTACGACCGGGTTGCAAAAAGGTGTAGCGCTTTCGCATCAGGCTGTGATAAACCAAATCAAAAGTTATTCCAAAGCCTTACGGTTGAATTCATCGCAATATGGAAAAGATATAATCGTCAGCTGGCTGCCTCTATATCACGATATGGGGTTGATTGCTGGTTTTATCATGCCCATCTTAACCCAAACTCCGCTGATTTTAATGTCGCCTTTCGACTGGGTGCGAGCACCTTTTAAGCTGATGCAGACAATATCCAAATACCGGGGGACATTAAGTTGGCTTCCAAATTTTGCTTATAATTTCTGTGCTCAAAAAGTTCGGGCGAGAGATTTGGAAAATGTTGATCTATCGAGCTGGCGAGCTGTGATCAATTGCTCTGAACCGATGGTCTGGCAAAGCCATCAAATGTTTCTAGAGCGGTTTAAACCCTATGGATTTCGTGCAGAAGCCTTGGCGACCAGCTATGCAATGGCAGAAAATGTTTTCGCGGTTACACAAGGTGGCATCGATTATCCCATAGTAATTGACTCACTCGATCGCCAATCCCTTCTATTTGGCAAAATTGCTACACCATCAAAAAATCATGATAATGCTGTCATGATGGTTTCAGCAGGAAAACCAATTGAAAATACTAACGTTAAAGTGGTTGATAAAAAAGGCAATGAGCTGCCCGAAAGACACATTGGTGAAATTGCCATACAAAGCAACTGCATGCTGAGCAGTTACTATAACCGTCCCGATTTAACTCAAAAATCATTCATCGATGGATGGTATTTAACGGGAGACTTGGGTTATATTGCAAAGGGTGAAATATATATAACCGGCAGAAAAAAAGATTTGATTATTGTAGGCGGGAAAAATATTTATCCACAAGATTTGGAAAGAATAGCAGGCGAGGTTCCTACAGTCCACCCGGGCAGGGTTGTTGCATTTGGGGTTTTCAATGAGGAAATTGGCACCGAAGAAGTCGTGATTATTGCTGAAGTTGACACGCAAGATGAAGAAGAGAAAATAAGAGTAGGAGATGAAATTCGCCAGCGGGTAACGCGCAGCTCAGACATTGCTTTGCGATATGTTCATCTCGTTGAAAGGAATTGGCTAATTAAAACCAGCAGCGGAAAAATTGCCCGTTCAGCCAACCGAGAAAAATTCCTTGCGCAATGTCAATGAACTTGAGTAAAGTGCGAAGCTGAATTCTCTTGCTGTAACGACCTATTCCCTGTATCACCAAGCGTATTTTGATATAACTCGACAATCCTTTTAGCGATATGCTCCCAGCCATATTGTTGCGCAAACGCGGCAGCCTGTTTACCTAATTTAGACCTTAATTCTTCATCGCATAATAATTTTAATAATCGATCAGCTAATGCCTCTGGATCATCCACCGGAACGGTAAAGCCAGTAACACAATCTTGAACTAAAAATGCCAATCCTCCCACCTGTGAAGCCACCACCGGGGTACCACAAGCCATCGCCTCCAATGCTACCATGCCAAATGATTCGTAATGCGATGGTACGACAACTGCATTTGCAGCTGAATAATAATATGGAAGCGTGTTTTGATCGCGCTGACCTAAAAAAGCCACAAAATCTTGTAATCGATATTTTTCTCGCAACAACTGTAAACGCGCCATTTCGCTGTCCATTTTTTGCGGCGTAATTTCCGGATCTCCCCCAATAACTGCCAGACAAAATTGAGGCGATACGCTTTGAAGGCGTTCTCGCATAATTGCTATCGCTTTGATTAAAATTTCTAGACCTTTGAGTGGTTCAATTCGTCCTACAAATAATAACATTTTGTTACAGACAGGAATTTTAATAAACTCTTTCGCCTCATCTGGAGGAATAGGGTAAAAATGCCTCAAATCCACTCCCGGCGGAATAACGACGATTTTACTCACATCTGCCTGGTACAACCATTGAAGCTGAGCCAGTTCCGCTTGGGTTGCTGCTACAATTGTGTTTGACTGATCGATTACTTCTTTTTCGCCATTAATTCGGTAATCTCCTTCAATTTCTTCTGATTCTTGAGCCACGCGTTGTTTCATGACCCCCAGCGTATGAAACATATGGATTATTGGAATATTCCATACCTTCCTTAGCTCAATTGCAGCTCGTCCTGACATCCAATAGTGACTGTGAATTAAATCATAATGAATGCTTTTGTTTTTCGTAAACTCTAAAATGCCATTTACAAATTCAGGAACATAGTTAACTAATTCTTCTTTCTTCAATGGCACTTCGGGACCAGAGGGAATATGCACTACTCGATTTCCATATCCGAGGTCATGTAATACATGAGGGACATGCTCGTCCTGTGAACGGGTAAATACATCTATTTGTATTCCCATACTTCCCAGTTGAATGGTTAAATCACGTACATATACATTCATTCCTCCGGTGTCTTTTCCCCCAAGTGTTGCTAATGGGCATGTGTGATAAGAAAGCATGGCTATGCGCATTTTTCCGCCTGTCAACCGCTCAGATTCTATTTTTATTTCATTTGGACCTGCACTGCCAGTTTGAATATCCCTTTGTATTTACAGGTATTGTTCATCCACAAATACCTTAAATTCGGTGCTTTTTCAACACTCTCTTGCTACTTATTGGTTTGCACTGGTATAATCCTGCGGGTTATATCGGTCGCTTTTGCCACCGTAGCTCAGCTGGCAGAGCAGGCGTTTCGTAAACGTCAGGTCAAGGGTTCAAATCCCTTCGGTGGCTCTTCTTTTGGTTTTTTCATTTCTTCAACCATTTTTCTTTACCCTTCAGTATAATTCGGTTATGGTTAAACGCGCAACCCCTCTTGTTATTGGCATCGCTGGTGGCACAGGCTCGGGTAAAACCACTGTGGCTAATGTTATCGTGGATAGAGTTGGGAAAGATAAAATTGCTTACCTGCCTCATGACGCATACTATAAAGACCTTAGCAATTTACCTCCAGTTCAAAGGGCTGCAATTAATTTCTATCATCCCCATTCCTTAGACACTTCTCTGCTAATCGATCACATTCAGACACTAAAAAACTGGCAGCCCATTAACTTGCCAATCTATGATTTTAAAAGCCATAGCCGCACCGATAAGTTCATTGTAATCCAACCACAACCAGTGATTTTGGTCGAAGGTATATTAATATTTGCCGAACCTTTTCTTCGTCTGTTATTCGATGTTAAGCTTTTCGTTGATACCGACCCTGATATTCGCTTTATCCGGCGGCTGGAAAGAGATATTAGCGAACGCGGAAGAACCACCCAATCGGTAATCAACCAATATTTAAATACCGTACGGCCTATGCACCTGGAATTTGTTGAACCTTCCAAACGGTATGCCGATGTAATCATCCCCGAGGGCGGAATGAATTCAGTCGCTATGGATATGGTTGTAGCGCGTCTTGAAGCGCTATTACGTGAACAAAACTCAATCACCCCAAAATGAAAAAATCAAATCGCGATCTGGCAATTCGAATTCTTGTTTTAATATTCGTGATTGCTATCAGCGTGTACATTTTTAGCATTCGTGATCAAGCTAAAGAACTAGCAAAATATGGGTATCCTGGCATTTTCCTTTTAGCGATGCTGGCAAATGGGACGATTTTTATTCCTGCACCCGGAATATTGGTTGTTTTTGCCATGGGGGCAGTGTTCAATCCCTTTCTGGTTGCCTTAGCTGCCGGGGCAGGTGGTGCATTGGGTGAATTAACCGGATACCTCGCGGGTTTTGGCGGACAGGTGGTCATCGAAAAAATCGAAATATATAACCGTATCATCCATTGGATGCAAACCCATAAACGATGGGCAGCTTTTATTATTTTTCTGCTGGCGTTTATTCCTAATCCATTTTTCGACCTGGCAGGGATTGCTGCTGGGTCTTTAAAAATTCCGCTATTTACCTTCCTTATTGCCTGTTGGTTGGGAGTCACACTAAAAATGGTGCTTTTTGCTTATGCTGGTGCAGGTTCTTTTCATTTGCTATTTTGAAAAATATAGGTATAATCAATGTATCAAAATCAGATAATAATTGGCTAATTCACCCATATTATTGCATTAGTTCAGGAGGACAATATGCTAGTTAATAAACGGATGAAATCCCCGGTGATCACGGTTCAACACGATATGCCAATTGTTGATGCCCTGAACCTGATGAAGCAAGAACATATCAGACGCGCTCCAGTAATCAAAGATGGAAAATTAGTTGGGATCGTCTCAGAGAAAGATATTCTGAATGCATCACCTTCTCCAGCTACCTCATTAAGTGTGTGGGAGATTAATTACTTAATTAGTAAAATTAAAGTATCCGAAGTGATGAATAAAAATGTTTATACAGTGACCGAAGATACCCCTATTGAGGAAGCTGCCAGAATAATGGCAGATAAAAAAATCGGTGGATTACCCGTAATGCGCGGCGATCATGTCGTTGGCATCATCACCGAAACAGATCTGTTTAAAATCTTCCTGGAATTAATGGGGGCTCGTGAAAATGGTATTCGTGCAACAGTTCTTATACAAGAACAACGGGGACAACTTGCTCAACTAACTCAAGCTATTGCGAATGCAAAAGGTAATTTCATTGCGTTTGGTCAATTTGCTGGCGCCGATCAATCCAATCGGACGGTCACCTTTAAAGTTTCTGGGATCACTGCAGAAGAATTAAAAAAATTAATTGAACCTCTGGTAGAAAAAGTGATCGATGTTAGAGAAGTAAAAGTCTAAACTTCCATTATCCCAATAAAAAAGATCAGGCGTTTACCCTGATCTTTTTTTATTTTTTCCCCTATTTATATCGTAAGGTATAATCATTTTCATGGACTCTTACGTTGC
>JAAZNS010000325.1 GCA_012798185.1 Chloroflexota bacterium
ATATTTTCAACTCCTATTAATATTTACAATAGAAAGGAATAAACCATGGGTACTAAAGGTCGTCAAATTGTTGGCATGGATATCGAAAAGCTGTTGACGCTGCTCAATAATGCATTTGCCGATGAATGGCTGGCATATTATCAATATTGGCTGGGCGCAAAAATTGTAAAGTGACCTATGAAAGACGCTGTGGCTTCGGAGCTCCTTCTGCATGCCACAGAAGAATTAGCCCATGCCGATATGCTGGCACTGCGCATCATCCAATTGGGCGGAACGCCGCTCATCAGTCCCGAAGAATGGTTCAAGCATACCCACTGCGGTTATGACGCTCCGACCGATCCTTTCGTTAAAGAGATTTTGGCACAAAATATCAAAGGCGAGCAATGCGCCATCGATGTCTATCAGAAATTATTGGAATTAGTAAAAGATAAAGATCCAGTAACATACAATATCGTCCTGACCATTCTCGAACAAGAAGTGGAACATGAAGAAGATTTACAATCACTGGATGAAGATCTGGACTTATTAATGGCTCGACAATAGATAATTAAATAGCATAGATACAAATACTGAAACCAGGGCTTTGACTATCAATGATTTAATCGTAAGATAGTCAAGGTAAGAAACTCCACAACGGCTCAAGCTGTGGCAGAAATGCTTATCAAGTAAGGTATAAACGCATGGCTAAGCCCCCACATCGTCCTTATCCTTGGAATTTCAATTAATCTGGCTGAGAAGTTACAAAAATGCAACAGATCGTCGGAAAAATTGATGTATAATTTATTCAAATAAAATAATAACGCATTGACCAGAACGAGTAATTGCAGCAGTATCCAACAGAGAGAGGGAGCCGCGGCTGGAAGTTCCCTGGGGCATCTGCAATGAAAACCCTCTGCGAGCGTAATCCGGAAAGGGTGTTTACCCGATTATGGTGAACGGTTGACCTCGTTATCGGTCCTCAAAGATAACCCGTCTATTTGGGTTAAATTGGGTGGAACCGCGTGATTTAATACTCTCGCCCCAAATTTGGGCGAGAGTATCTTTTTTTATAAAACCACTCAGGCAATGGTGGAAAAACCCAGAATTTGAGATGTCCAAATTCAGTAACTCACCCAAGCTGGCTGAGTAGTTGCACTTAAGTTTGATTTTATTGGAGGTAAAAATGGCAGAAAACAGCGAACAGTATGAAGATTCGTCTTTATATCGAATCCGGCATTCGGCATCTCACATCATGGCTCAGGCAGTTTTAGAAAAATTCCCCGAGGCAAAAATTGCCATCGGACCTGCGATCGAAGACGGATTCTATTACGATTTCGACCTTCCACGCCCGCTGACATCAGAAGACCTGGAGAGTATTGAAAAGCGAATGCGGTCAATCATTCAATCCAAAGTTGATTTTGTCCGCAAAGAAGTCAGCGCAGAAGAAGCGAAAAAGATATTCCATGACCAGCCTTATAAACTGGAGCTGATAGCCGGGCTCGAAGAAGGGAACGTGGACGAAGATGGTAATCCAGTTGATGAAAAACCCGAGATTTCAATCTATTCCCAAGGTGGATTTGTTGATTTATGCCGCGGTCCGCATGTGGCAAACTCAGCAGAAATAAACCCCCAAGCCATCAAATTATTATCAGTTGCGGGGGCTTATTGGCGAGGCGATGAAAAGCGTCCCATGCTGCAGCGCATTTACGGCACTGCCTGGAATAAACCGGATGAATTGAAAGAATATCTGTGGCGCATCGAAGAGGCAAAAAAGCGCGATCACAGAAAACTTGGGCAGGAATTGGATCTGTTCAGCGTTGCAGATGAAATCGGCGCCGGTTTGATCCTCTGGCATCCAAAAGGCGGCAAAATCCGCAAAATTATTGAAAATTTTTGGAGCGAAGAACATGAGGCAAATGGTTATGAATTCGTCTATACGCCTCATATCGGAAAATCAAAATTGTGGGAAACAAGCGGGCACTTGGGATATTACAAAGAAAATATGTACTCGCCTGTTGATATCGAGGGGCAGCAATATTTCCTCAAGCCCATGAACTGCCCTTTCCATATCCATATCTACAAAAGTTCTCTCCGCTCGTACCGCGAATTTCCCCTTCGCTATGCCGAAGAAGGAACAGTATATCGCTTTGAACGCAGCGGTGTTTTACATGGGCTGATGCGTGTGCGCGGTTTTACTCAGGACGATGCTCATCATTTCTGCCGCCCGGATCAAATGCCCGAGGAAATCGATTTTGTCCTTAACTTTAGCTTACACATCCTACGCAGTTTTGGCTTCCATGATATACAGGCTTACCTGAGCACAAAGCCAGAAAAATCGGTGGGTGAACCGGAACGGTGGCTTGCTGCTGAAGCCGCCCTGGAGGAATCGCTAAAGCGCACCAATATTACCTATAAAGTAGATCAAGGCGGGGGCGCATTCTACGGACCTAAGATCGATTTGAAAGTTAAAGACGCACTTGGCAGAGAATGGCAACTTACTACAATACAATTCGATTTTACGCTCCCCGACCGGTTTGACCTGACTTTTATCGGGGAAGACGGCCAGCCTCACCGCCCCTATATGATTCACCGCGCTTTGCTGGGCAGTATGGAACGCTTCTTTGGTGTGCTTATCGAGTATTATGCAGGCGCATTCCCAGTCTGGCTTTCGCCAATTCAGGCAGTTTTGATCCCCATTGCCGACCGTCATGTGAATTACGCCAAAGAGGTGGCAGCGACATTACGTCAATCGAAATTGCGCGTTATGGTCGATGACCGATCGGAACGGATGAATGCAAAAATTCGCGATGCGCAGAAACAAAAAATCCCCTATATGCTGGTAATTGGTGATAAAGAAGCCGAAAATCATCAAGTGGCTTTGCGTCTGCGCAATGGCGAAAATCTTGGTCCCATTTCCATCGCCGCATTCATCGACCGGGCAACTGAGGATATCAAACAAAAAATCTAAACGCAATATTACAAACACCTTCGACAAGCTCGTGCTGCAATTTGTTGGCTGAGCTTGTCGAAGCCAATAAAAAACTTTGGTGGGTGCTCAATCAATCGTGGGAAAGTTCCCGCTTTGGCGAAATTGCCCTAAGAATCGATTGTGTCATGTTGAGCGAAGCAAAACTTCTCATTTGATGAATATTCTTAACACAGGGGATTTTAGTTAATCGAATCGTTTTATTTTCAGCAAATCTAGAAACGCTTCGACTACCTTGGGGTCAAAATGTTTACCCGATTGCTCGCGGATATACTCAATCGCTTGATTATCCTGCCAGGCTTTTCGGTACGGTCTATCTGAACGCAGTGCATCCCATACATCAACCACAGCAAACAAGCGGGCGGCTAATGGAATTCGCTCGCCCTTTAATCCACGGGGGTACCCCGAACCATCCCACTTTTCGTGGTGGCAGTAAGGAATATCCAATGCTTTCTGAAGATAACTTATCGATGATAGCATGTCATATGCATATTGCGGATGCTTACGCATAATCACCCATTCATCTTCGCTGAGTGGGGCGGGTTTCAGCAAGATATGATCCGGAATACCCATTTTCCCAATATCATGAAGTAAAGCACCACGGCGGATATGCACCAGGTCAGCATCTTTAAAACCCATCTTCTTTGCCAGTTCCACTGTTATGTCTACCAATCGTTGAACATGTTCTTCGGTATCTTTATCCCGCAAATATAAAGCACGCGACCAGCCTTCAATCGTCGCATCATAAGCCAGCCGCAACTCGACATTCGAACGCTGCAATTCTTCGAACAGCTGTGCATTGTCAATGGCAATAGCTGCCTGCCCCGCCAGGGTTTCAAAATAGTCTTGCCATTCTGCTTCCGAAGTGAAGGATGATCGATGGAAAACTTCTAACACGCCCTTTACTTCTCCTTTGGCAACTAATGGCACACCCCAATAGTTTTGGAATTTTTCAGAAGCACACATGGCAGCAAATGCAGATGGAACTAGAGGCTCGATTAGATTATTTAAATGGAGTTTGCATTGCGTGATGATGATTTTCTCAGCAACACTATTCCCCTGCCATAAATTTTGATTTTCTATGGCGCGGGTATTAAAACCGCGCGCAGCTGCGAAATCGAATGTTTGTGATTTTGAGTCATATAAAAGAATATCAGCAGCATCGGCTTGAAGCTGTTTGGTGACATAATCGAGCAATATATTAAGCGTGGCGCGTAAATCCATGTTGCCTTTAATTGCCAGATCGATGTCATGTAAAGCAGATAATCGTTGAATCTGTTTTTGTATTTTTTGCTGGTTTTTTTCGTTCTCCAGGGCTATTGCCAGGGCGTTTGTCAACGTGGCAATATTATGTTCATCTTCTTTGGCAAAGGCGCCTTTTTCGTTACTGCATAAGACAATCACTCCGCGAAGATTATCTTCATACAAAACTGGAACATAAAGTGCAGAATTCATTTTTAGGTCGTGAACAATCCAGCGTGGTTCTTCAGTTGTGTCGGGAATATTAATGATTTTTTTTGTCCGCGCAGCGACTCCAACCAGACTTTGTTCCTCATCTATCGAAAACACATATCGATCTTTATTAGCGGTTAACTCCTTCTCAGAAACTCCAACAGCATCCATTAAAAACAATTTTCGCTGTTTTTCATCATAACTGAAATGACTTACCTGCTCATAACCGGATGTTTCGACCAGTGTGCACAGCACGCTGTGGATTAAATCTGGTAAATTTTTAATCTTTGCCAGGTTGCTGCTTAATTGATAGAAAGATAATAAACGTTTGTTATCTTTCTGAATCTCCACCATCTTATTTTCCAGTTTTCGGATGAGGGTTTGGTTATATTCCCGGTAATATTCTTCCTCTTTTTCAATCGTGCCAATAGAAACAACCTGCTCTTTTGTTTCTGAATTAAGAATAATCTCCTGCATGATCTTCATGAACTCATCCGGATCCATCGGCTTAATAATAAAGCGCTCTGCACCCAGGCTTAGTGCAAATTTCTCATCGTTAGGATCAGTATAAGTGGCAGTATAGAAAACAAACGGAATATTTCTCAACGCTTCATTAGTTTTCCAGGCGCGGCATAAACTAAATCCATCCATCCCAGGCATCAAGATATCCGAAATAATCATATCAGGTGGATTCTGGTGAGCTTTTTCCAATGCCTCGATGCCATTCGAAGCAGTGGCAACTTCAAGACCATGGGTCTTCAACAAAATCTCAAGCAAATATTGATTTTGTGCATTATCATCGACGATTAGGATTTTTTTCATGGTGTCCTTTACGGATTATCTGCACGTAGATATTGTCTGATTTCATTTATAAAAGTTTCCGGGTTAATCGGTTTTTCGATGTAACCCGTACAACCTGCCTGCAGGGCTTGTTCCCGGTCTCCCGGCATAGCATAAGATGTAATCGCAACAATAGGAATATCAGCTGATGCAGGATTTTTACGTAATTCGCGCGCTACGCTATAGCCATCCATCACCGGCAATTGAATATCTAACAAAATCAGAGCAGGTTTTTCCTGGCTGGCAATCTCAATCCCGTCTATGCCATTGTTAGCTTGAATAACCTGAAAATTATGTTTTTGCAGGATAAAAGTTGTTAAATACATGTTTTGTTCATTGTCTTCGATAACAAGGATTTTTGTTCTCATTTCGTATCCTTTTGAAAGGGCAGCGTAAATGAAAAAATACTGCCATTTCCATATTCACTTTCAGCCCAAATTTCTCCACCCATTAGTTCTACCAGCCGCTTGCAAATTGATAAACCCAGCCCTGTGCCCTCATATTGACGTGTAATTCCGGTATCGATTTGTCTGAAAGGCTTAAATAGAGCCGGCAAGTCTTCAGCTTTTATGCCAATGCCTGTATCCTTAACCCGGATTACAACTTGATCGTTCTCAACCCGGCATTCGAGTGAAATTTCACCTTGCTCGGTGAATTTTACTGCATTATTCAGCAAGTTAAGCAGAATTTGTTCGACTCGCCTCCGGTCAGCGTTGATTTCAATCTTTTGCGGTGTGACCACGCTGGATAATCTTAACGCTTTCTTTTCTGCCATGGGCGTAACTTTTTCAATACTCTTTTGTATGATGATCCCCAAATCGATGACTTCCGGACTTATGACCAGCTGGTCGGCTTCGATTTTAGAAATATCGAGGATATCATTGATTAATTCAAGCAAATGCTTGGCGCTGTCTTGCACCATTTTAAGCTGTTTTTCCTGTTCCTCGCTGAGCGGTCCGACCATCTTTTGTAATAAAATACCTGAAAAACCAATAATTGAATTTAACGGTGTACGTAATTCATGGGACATCGTAGCCAAAAAAGCAGACTTCAGGCGGTCAGCGCTTTCAGCTTTTTTAACTGCTTCTTTTAAATCTTCCAATAAACCAAGCATGGTGTTGTTCAGGGTTTCTACTTCTAAAACACGCTTCTCCAGTTCTGCCGTGCGTTCAGCTACGCGCAATTCCAGTTCTGCCGCATGCCTTTGCAATTCACTGTGAAACCTCGCATTTTGAATGGCAACAGCAGCCTGGGCAGCAATGGTTTCAGCTAATTCCTGATACTCTGGAGTGAAAAAACCCGGTGCTGATTTATTCAATGAATACAACCCCAATACTTGCCCTCCAGCTTTTAGGGGAACACCCATCCAGCTGATGCCAAATTGCAAACCAAAAGGATGTTTCCAATCGGGATATTGCCCAGTATTATCAATCGTAACGCAGCGCGAATTTTCTAAAACCGCACTGATGATTGGGGTATTGCGGGCATCGAAATAGATGGAACGAACCGGAATAGAAGAATCCCAGTCTTTATATCCCCGTAATGCATATACGGTCAATTGATGTTCATTCTCCAGCAGCATCACACTGGCGCTGTCAAACGGAACAATGGCGCTCAAGTGATCAAGCAATGATTCCATGATCTCATCTAAATTAAGCGAACGGGAAAGCGCCAGATTAGCCGAATGAATGGTTTTAGCAACTGCAAGTGCATCACGCTCCGCTATAACCGCGCGTTGCAGAGCGGCTTCATAATTTTTACGTTCCGTAATATCGGTTATTGTTCCAACATAACCAATCACTTCATTATCCGCGTTCAGCTCAGGAACTGCCTGCCCTACCACCCAGATTATCGATCCATCGGGGCGGATAAAACGGTAATCAGCCGTTGAAACAACTTGTTTGCGCGTGTCTTCCAACCAATTCGCTTCTAAAAATGTTTTATCATCCGGATGCACTGCCTTTAGCCAGCCAAAGCCTAGTGCTTCATCTGCAGATAAACCTGTGATCTTACACCAGGTTGGATTGACATAAGTGGTACTGCCATTTTTATCGGCATGAAAAATCCCAACCGGGGATACCTGCGTAAGCGTTTGGTAGCGCTGCTGGCTTTCCCGTAAATCCTTCTCGGCTTTCTTTCGGGCAGTGATATCTCGGATAATAGCAATGACTTCATTCTTGCCGCTGGCTGAATAACGCGCCTCAAAATCACCAATACCATCTTCCATTTCTAATTTATATTCGTATGTTTGAATTTGTTGGGTTTCGATGGCTCGGTTTACTTTCATTAGTGTTATCTGCGCCAGCTCGGGCGGAAGCACATCACTTGCCTTTTTCCCCAAAAACTGTTCTGGTTTTATATATAACCGGCTCTCGGCAGCAGCGTGATAATCCAAAAACGTCCCATCGCTTCTCATGCGAAAGATCAGGTCTGGAATGTTTTCCAGTAAAGCGCGGTTACGAGATTCGCTGGCACTTAACTCAGCAGTCCGCCGTTTCACTTGATTCCTGGCGGTAATGCTTACCGCCATAAGAAAGAGAATGGTCCCGCCTGCAATTATCAATAGGTTATATACCCAGGGAGGAATAACTTCGAGCGTTGTTGTCGATTTTTCCCCCAGATAATGATCCAGGGCTTTATAGTAAATCGAATGAGGATCGGATTTCAGCGTTTTTATCGACGAATCGACAGCATCAATCAGGGTGGGAGTTAATGCTCCATCTTTAGGAAAGGCAAACAAAAGTCGTGAAGGTTGAAGGATAATCGGTGTACGCTCAATATTATATTTATATTCGTTAAGGTCGCCAAAGTCTTTATTGGTAACACCAGCATCCACTTCTTTGTTTTCCAAGGCTTTAAAAACCTCAACATAACTGTTTTTCTCGACAAATATACTCTTAATTCCAAATTTCTCGACAAGGTTTTTAATACCTTCGGGACCATCGAAATTAACGCTGTTTGTTAATCCGGCAATTTTTTTCCCCTCTAAATCCAGTATCGTCTCGATATTCGACCCTTTGGGGACATACACTCTGGACCAGCTAATCAACACCGCTTCATTTGAAAATGCAAACTGTTTGCTCCTCTCTTCGGAGTACCCCACATCGGGGAGCATATCGATTTCATTGGCTTCCAGCCGGTTAAGACACTCCTCCCAAGTGCCAGATACCCAATTAATCTCCCAATTGTTTTGCCTAGCAATCTCTTTGATTATATCTGCCCAAAACCCAGCTACAGAACCGTCATCGGCGGTGAAGATTTTTGGCGCATTTTCATATACCCCCACGCGAATAATTCGCTTTTGCTGGAACTCCGTCCAACCTACCAACCATAAGCTTACAACAACTGCAAGCAGTAATCTAATTGTTCGATGCAA
>JAAZNS010000326.1 GCA_012798185.1 Chloroflexota bacterium
CTGGCTCGACCAGCACGATGAAGAAGTATTACTATGCGGGTGGAACGCGCGTGGCCGAGCGAAAAGGAACCACGCTGTACTGGCTGCTGAGCGACCACCTGGGCTCAACCAGCATCACTGCCACCAGCAGTGGCAGCAAAACCGCGGAGTTGCGTTATAAACCGTGGGGCGAGACTCGTTACACCTACGGCACCACGCAGACAACGATTCGCTACACCGGCCAGCGCGAAGAGAGCAGCCTGGGCTTGTACTGGTATGCCTCACGCTGGTACAGCGCCTCGCTCGGCAGGTTCGTCTCGCCGGATTCGATCATCCCGCAGCCGGGCAGTCCGCAGGCCTGGGATCGGTACAGTTACGTTAACAATTCGCCGGTGAACTATACCGATCCGAGCGGACATATGGCGTGGGAGGGTGAAGGTGGTGATGAAACAGTTCAAGAGATCAATAATAACCAGAGACGACTAGAACAACTTTACTGTCAGGCTGGCAACACTTTGTATTGTTCATATGCAGAATTGCACCCAGTTGAGACAATAGCTTCAATTGCAGGTGGTTTGTTATTAAGTGGGGTAATCGGTGGGGTATTTATTGCCCCAGCCACAATAAGTACTGATACCATCATCATTTCTGGTGGTATAGCTGAATCGGCCAATATTGCATGTGGACTAGATTTATGTAGCGATGAAATTAGAAATTCTGTAGCTGTTGGGAAGGCTGGTGTCGATCAAGTCATGGATATAATTAAGGATCCTTCAGCGATTAGAGAAGTGAGCGTATATATTAACCAAGCTGGCAAGCGGGCAAACTTGTTTGCAAGGTTTGATATTCTAACTTCTCAAGCAATCCATGAAGTTAAAAATGTAGCAAATCTTTCCCTCACTAAACCATTTATGGAGCAAGCAGTAAAATATAAGGCAATCGCAGACTCTGCAGGATTAGAACTTCATTATTGGCTAACTAATGATGCTCCACAACGTGTGCAAGATTGGTTAAGAAAATTGGAAATATTTGTCCATACACCATAGGAGTATTAACAAATATGAATAGGACTAATGAGAATAAAGAAATTGGATTAACCTTTTATACTTCCAAATCGTTACGGGATTGGAGCACTGGTCGAAAGATCTTATCTGTCTTAATTGGATATGATCAGGATCTTGCTTCAGAATTTGTTGAGTTAGACCATGGCTTACAACGTATCAAGGTTTGTGATTATGATGATTTATCATATTCATGGACCAATAGCCTCGTTTTCATTTTGCACAGAAAATCAACTTATCGCTCTCAAACAAGTATATCGCTTGTCAAAAATAAATCTGGATATCATTTGTTCAGTATGTGGATTGAGGCCGATTATTTCCAAAATAAATTTAATGTTGAGCGGTTTAAGGCTTTTGGAAAAAAACTTTATGAAACCATCGAGCCAGACTATGGTTTTATTCATGAAATTGAAAGTAGTCTAGAGATGGCAACAATTGTGGATCCAGTTTATGGTAAAACAATAATCCCTGTCAACCTTGCGAAAGGAATTCCAGGAATTTATTGGGGAAATTTTTTTAGTGAAAAATTTTCAGAATCAATAAATATTGAAAAAATAAAAATGATTCAGGGAGTACTTGTTGAAAAATTATCTCCGAATGGTGTTTTTATACAAATCGGAAATTCACTTGTCGAACCAGATAAGGAGTTTTATACCATTAGTCAACTCGTAAGCAATTACTTTGGGAATCTACTTGCTTAACAAAAAAATGTAGATTCCACCTTGAAAGTCAAGAGGTAAAAGAAGGTTGCAGCAGGAATTAGGATCGAAGTATGAGGGGACTGTGATGAGCTCGGGGAGCACCAGCTACACGTATGATGCCGAGAACCGCATGACCGCGGTC
>JAAZNS010000327.1 GCA_012798185.1 Chloroflexota bacterium
AGCTATGTCTCCAGCAGAGTTAGAAAGGCTGGGCGCAACACTGGTTTTGGCAAATACATATCACCTTTACCTGCGCCCAGGTGATGATGTCATTGCCGAGCTGGGTGGTTTGCATCAATTTATGCATTGGCACAATCCCATTTTGACAGATTCCGGTGGTTTTCAAATATTTTCACTAACCGATATTCAAAAAATCGATGAACAAGGGGTTGTTTTTAAAAGCCACGTCGATGGGTCCAACCATCTACTCACCCCTGAAAAATCTATAGCCATCCAGGAAAACCTTGGCGCAGATATTATTATGACTTTCGATGAATGTACCTCGCCTTTTGACCAAAAATACAACGAACAGGCATTAAACCGAACGCATGCCTGGGCTGAGCGCTGTATTGCGGCCAAAAAACGGTCAGATCAGGCGTTATTTGGGATTGTTCAAGGGGGCATCTTTCCAGATTTACGTATTAAATCAGCGGAATTCATTACTTCGCTTGGTTTTCCAGGCTACGCAATCGGAGGGCTTTCAGTCGGAGAGAGTAAAGAAGATACCTACCGTATTATTGAAACAGTCAATCAGGTTCTACCAGAAGATAAACCTCGATATTTAATGGGGGTTGGTGCACCAATCGATATAATCAATGCGGTTCTCCGAGGGGTAGATATTTTCGATTGTGTTCTTCCAACAAGGCTTGCCCGGCATAGTGCAGCATTGACCTGGAGTGGCCGTATGAACCTTGCCAATGCCCGATACTCACGTGATGAGCAGCCGCTTGTTAAAAACTGCACTTGTTACACCTGTCAAAATTTCAGCAGGGCATACATCCGCCATTTGATTATGGCAAAAGAAATATTAGCTCCAATGCTGCTATCCATCCACAATGTGCATTCACTTCTAACACTCATGCAAAATATTCGTCAGTCAATCTCACAAGGTAAGATTGAAATATTTGCACGCGAACAATTCGGCATCGAAATAAATAAAAACTAGATAAGAGGCATTGATCATGACAATACTTCAATCGATCGTTCTTGGAATTGTCCAAGGATTAACCGAATTTCTACCGATTTCCAGTTCCGGTCACCTTGTTTTGGTTCCTTTATTTCTCAACTGGCATATTCCCCTAAAAGAAGCATTCATATTTAACGTATTAGTTCAGATTGCTACTTTAATTGGTGTAATAGCGTATTTTTGGAAGGACCTGATTGGAATATTTGGGTCATTTATTATGAGCCTTCTTGGAAAAGAATCCTGGCAGGCAGATAATACTCGGTTAGGTTGGTTGATTATTATCGCAACAATCCCAGCTGGCGTGCTTGGTTTATTAATTAAAAACACCGTCGAAGCCGCGTTTGCATCACCTAAGGCTGTTGGTGTCTTTTTAATCATTACTGCACTCATGCTTTTGATAGTGGAAAGGTTAACAAAACAATACGCGTCCTTGAATCAGCTTAATTGGAAAGATGCCCTGATTATCGGATTTTTCCAGGCATTATCAATTTTTCCGGGAATATCTAGATCTGGTTCTACCATTTGTGGCGGGATGATTCAGCATTTACCGCGCAAAGATGCAGCAAAATTTTCGTTTCTATTGTCAATTCCAATCATGCTAGCAGCAGGTTTCATGGAAATTATCGATCTTTTTCAAACCCCAAATGTGAATCAATTATTACCGGTATTTCTGCCAGGTTTCTTTGTCGCCGCTATAACGGGTTATTTATCGATTCGTTGGCTTCTCACATTCTTGCACCAGCATAAATTAAATATCTTTTCCTTTTACTTAATAATTATTGGTTTGATTACTTTAATCCTGCCTTTCAATTGAATTCAATCGGAAACTTCAAGAAATGATGAGACAACATGAGATATAAAATAATCGTAAATCCCGTATCAGGTCGAGGCGCAGGTGAAAGATCGATGCCCTTCATCGACAAATCTTTTAAGGATGAAGGGTTAACCTATGAATTAGTAAAAACTGAATTCCCCGGCCATGCCATCGAATTAGCCCAGCATGCTGTCATTGATGGATTTGATGTGGTTGTTTCAGTCGGTGGTGATGGCACTTCTAATGAAATTGTCAATGGATTAATGAGAGCAAAAGAACATCTCGGACATACCAGTACAATGAGCGTTATTGGCGTTGGGCGGGGGAATGATTTCGCTTATGGGGTAGGAATTCCCACCGGCGTGGAAGCAGGATGCCGCACAATCTTTACTAATAATCGATTTAAAATAGATATTGGTAAAGTAATCAGTGAAGATTTTCCTCAAGGCAGGTATTTCGGAAATGGCGTAGGTATCGGATTCGATGCAGTGGTAGGTTTCGAAGCTGTAAAAATGAAACGATTATCTGGTTTTCCTTCATATATCATTGCTGCCTTGAAAACTATTTTTTTATACTACACTGCACCGTATATAAGAATTCAATCTGACAATGGCGAAACAACTGAAATAGCATCATTATTGGTATCCATTATGAATGGCAGACGCATGGGTGGAGGATTTCATATGGCACCAGATGCAATTGTTAATGATGGAAAATTCGATGTGTGTATTGCTCAGGAAGTAAGCAAACTTCGAATTTTTTCATTAATTCCGCATTTTATTCGCGGAACTCAAATGAGCCAAAAGGAAATCCATCATCTGAAAACCAGATCGATCTCCGTCATAGCTTTACAAGGCAATCTACCTGCCCATGCTGATGGTGAAACAATTAGTGTTACAGGAAAAGAAATCACAGCAGAAATCCTCCCTGACCAATTGGAAGTCATCGGTGGAAAGCCGAAGTAATTATGGAGAAAATACCTGCTTATTTGGTTAATACGGCAATAAAGAATGTAATTCGCATCCTTTGCCAGGTTAATGATGCACAGCTTTCACGCATTCCAGATTGCGGACCTTTGATCTTGGTGGTTAACCATATCAATTTTTTGGATGTACCGCTAATTTACACCCACCTGTTGCCTCGTCCGATTACTGGACTAGCTAAAGCCGAAACTTGGGATAACCCTGCAATGAAACCTTTGTTTAATATGTGGGGAGCAATTCCGATTACCAGGGGAGAGGCAGATGTTACGGCCTTGCGTCTAAGTCTAGAAGCTTTAGCAGCCAAAAAAATTCTCGCTATCGCTCCCGAGGGAACCCGCAGTCACACCGGTATCCTGCAGAAAGGTAAACCTGGGGTCGTGGTCCTTGCATTGAAATCTGGTGCTCCCATATTACCAATTGCAATATACGGCGGTGAATCATTTAGTAAAAATGTGGTGAGATTTCAGCGGACAGCTTTCAATTTTGTTGTTGGCTACCCTTTTTACATCGATGCGAAAGCTATTAAAATAACTAAACAAATCCGTCAAAGGATTACCGACGAAATTATGTATCAGCTTGCTGCATTATTGCCCTCAGGTTACCGTGGCTATTATTCTGATCTCAATAAAGCTACTGAAGATTATTTATTGTTTCCTCCTACTTCATGTAGTAATATTTCCTCAACTCATAAACAAGCTCCGGGAAATTGGTTGAGTGATAAAAATGTTGGATTGGTTTAGAAACATTTTTTATTCCCCAGAAACCCCAGATCCAGATTTAGCCCGGCTGCTTAAAATCGCCCAATCATTTTTCATCATCCCTACCATCTATACAACTGCTGTGGGAATATTGTTATGGAAGCATAACCTGATTCCAAAAATTTTTATACTCGTAATCCTGATTTCTGCCTTATCGATATTGATCTTTTCATTTTTTTTACAATATAAGGGAAATATACATTTTTCACGATTATTGCTCCTTTCATTGTTGTGGTTATGTACGACCATTATTATTTACTATATATATAAAGGGAATTTCTCAAATTCTATTGATTCATACTTATTAGTTATTATATTTGCCGGCTTTCTGTTGGGCGCAAAAACCGCATTGATTTTTGCAATCATAAATTTAATATCGCTGATTTCATTTTCTTTTTTTATTCCAACTGCCAATATAAATCAAATCAACCCCCAAATTGGATTATTCATCCATCTGGGAAATTTTCTTTTAATCACAGTACTGGTGATTTTTACCGATCAATTTTTCCGCTGGGGGTATCAGGTGGTCAAAGATAAAGAACAGGAATTGATATTAATCAATGATGAGCTTACGAAAATTCAATCCCATCTTGAAAAGCATGTCGAGGATCGTTCCAGAGAGATCATCAATCAAAAATTATATTACGAAGCTTTAGTTAAAAATTCACCTCTGGCTATTGTTACGCTTGATCTGAATCATCATATTATTGCTTGTAATCCAGCGTTTGAATATATGTTTGGTTATTCCGAAGAGGAAGTCGTGGGAATTAACCTGGATGATTTAATTACCACGCCCTCTGTGGCAGCCGAAGCTAAAATCTATACTCAACGCGCATTAAACGGCGAATCGGTTTATGGCATCGGAAAGCGGCGCACAAAATCCGGGGAACTCATCGATGTTGAAATTCATGGCGTTCCGGTGATGGTAGAAAACAAATTAATCGGCGTTTATGCACTTTATAACGATATTACCCACAGAATATTAACTGAAGAAGCATTACGGGAAAGTGAGGAGCGACATCGCATATTCTTCGAAAATGTGCCTGTTCCCCTGTGGGAAGAAGATTTCTCAGAAGTAAAAAAATATATCGATGTTTTAAAAAATCGAGGCATATCCGATTTTCGAGCATATTTCAATGAGCAACCAGAAGTGATTGTTCATTGCGCAAAATTGGCAAAAATCATAAATGTCAACCATGCCACACTTTGCCTTTATCATGCCAAAGACAAAGAAGAATTAATCGGGTCTTTGAATAAAATTTTGGTAGATCTCTCTTACAAAGCATTTCAAGAAGAAATATGCTCGCTCATCGACGGGAAAAATTCGTTTTCTTTTGAAATAATAAACCGCACACTTACAGGGCAATTGATAACTGTACGGATTGAATTGAGCCTCGCACCCGGTTTTGAAAATACCTGGTCTAAGGTTTTTATCTCGACAACCGATATCACCTCACAAAAACAAGCTCAAGATGAATTACGTGATAGCGAGATTCGCCAACGTCTCATCCTGGAAAGCATGCCCGTGCTGATGTTTGCAATGAACGACAAAAATCTGATCACAACCTGGAATCAAGAATGCGAAATAACGACAGGATATCGTTCTGAAGAAATCATCAATAACCCAAAAGCGCTTGAATATCTATTTCCAAACCCTGATTACCGTAAATACGCACTTTTCGAATTAGAAACAAGGGGACATGATTTCAATAATTTAGAATTGGAATTTACCTCAAAAAATGGCAGCAAAAAAATCATTTCTTGGTCAAATATTTCCAGCCGATTACCTATACCCGGCTGGAGTTTTTGGGCAACCGGTGTCGACATTACCGAGAGAAAAGCTGCTGAAGAACAACTAAAATACCTTGCCAGCCATGACACACTTACCGAATTACCCAATCGAGCTCTTTTTAATGACCGATTAAACCATGCAATTCCGTTGGCAAAAAGAAATCATCAACAATTAGCGGTAATGTTTCTTGATCTGGATAATTTTAAAATGGTAAATGATACATTAGGTCACGAAAAAGGGGATGAATTGTTAATAGAAGTCGCGAACAGAATAGTGAAATGTTTACGGGAAAGCGATACAGTAGCCCGAATTGGCGGTGATGAATTTGCCTTCGTTTTAGAAAATATCAATGTGAAAGAAGATATTACTAAAATTGTTGAAAAGATCTCTAAAGCAATTTCTGCATCAATGATTATTGGTGGGCTCACCTGGAATATTACCCCCAGTATCGGGATAACCATATTCCCTGACGATGGAAATGATGCAGAAACTTTGATCAAAAAAGCTGATATTGCTATGTATGCTGTAAAAGAGAAAGGTAAAAACCGTTATCAATTTTTTTCTACAATGTCAGTAACTGCATAACCTCATTCATGCAACTGTAGTTTGATGAAGTTATGGATATTCTATAAATTACCCAAACAAATTTTCTAAAATCGTTTACAATTAATATAAAATTCGATATATCACCATAATGCAATACCCGGGCGGTAGAAAGCTGGCGGTAATAATTAACCTCTTTTCGGAAAAGGAGAACAGATATGTACCATACCATTATCATTGTGGGAAATTTAGGTCGGGATCCTGAAATGCGTTATACACCCACCGGTCAGGCTGTTACTAACTTCAATGTGGCAACTAACCGGCAGTACACCGCCTCAGATGGCACCCAGGTAAAGGAAACGATTTGGTTTCGAGTATCAACATGGGGGAAGAGTGCTGAAGTATGCAACCAGTATTTACGAAAAGGAAGTAAAGTACTGATTGAAGGCAGATTAATACCCGATCCTTCTACAGGCGGGCCTCGCACATGGACGCGCCAAGATGGCACTACATCTGCATCATTTGAGGTAAGCGCTAATACGATTCGATTCTTGTCCAGCCGAGGCGAAGAAGAAAGCAGTTTTCAAACCAGTGAGAATGTTGCCCCTCCCGATGATAATAATATTCCTTTTTAGTAATTTCTTGGTTTAGAGTGTCTAAACAATTGTGAGAATTTTATAATTATTAATATGGTACACCTTAGGTAATCGTGAAAAATCTCCAAATTTGAGGTTTTTATGAGCGCTTCGCAAATGTAAACGCTGCAAATCTAAGACCCTATTCAAACTGGCTGATTAGTTACAATTGAACAACAATAATAATATGATGCAATTTTGGAATTTTCGTAAGTGAGTAAACCAATGAGTGATGTTCCTGCTTCCAACCCAATACCTTCTTTTCCGCCATTAGAATTTCCCCAAGATCTGGTTATTGAATATGTAAACCTGGTTCGCATTGCCCATTCACCTTCGGAAATGGTTTTTGATTTTGCCCATATCCTACCTGGTTATCAAAGCGCCCGCGTGCAATCGCGTATCGTTATGTCTCCGCTGGGTTCAAAACTTTTATACCGCGCTTTGGGAGAGAATCTGGCAAAATACGAAGCAACTTTTGGTGAAATTCCAATGCCCGGTGGAGGATCTCTTGCGGATCAACTATTCCGTCATAATTCCCCTCCCGATAAACCCACATAAATTATGAAACAAAAACTCGATACAATCGCAGATCGCATCCATAATTCGTTTGATTTACGCACAGCTGCGCGGGATCGTGCACTAACGCAGGCAAGATCATTAACCCGTCACTGTGCTAACGCCATCCGTTCTATCCATCGTGAAGATGAGACCGCAGCAAAAAATGAATTAGAAGCAGCTAATCAACTTGCAGCCTCGCTGAAAGATAATTTAACGGAATACCCTGATATTTATTATGCTGGCTATACACAGGATGCCCTCAAGGAATTTGCTGAAGCAAATATTGTCTTAGCACTAATTCAAAACGGCGATTTCCCAACCCCAGAAGACCTTGATATCGAATATGCAACTTACTTGCAGGGGCTGGCTGAAGCTGTTGGCGAACTACGCCGCCGGTGTCTCGATATCCTGCGCCACGGTCATTCTCAAGAAGCTGAACGGCTGCTTTCTCATATGGATGATATTTATGCCATCTTAGTTACTATGGATTACCCCGATGCCATCACTGGTGGATTACGACGATTGACCGATATTGTCCGCAATATCAATGAGAAAACTCGCGGTGATATGACCATCAGCCTGCGCCAGGAACACCTCGAGCAAAGTTTACAAAAATTGGAACAACAACTGAATCGGTGAGAATTATTCGCGCCTCTGAAATTGGTACTTTTTGTTATTGTCACCGCGCCTGGTGGTATCGCATTTCCGGAATTGAGGCTGGGAATCAATCCAATTTGACACAGGGTGAGAAGCTCCATTCCAGGCATAACTTGCGTATTCTTGGGGTGAAATTTCTTCGATATACTGGATTCTTTATGATAATCATATCAATCGGAATTATCATTGTTTGCATAATTCGATGATGATTATTGCATTTGTTATTTTTATATCCGGATTGTTTATTTTATGGCAATCATTGGTTTTGTTGAAAAAAGAGGGATTAACAGAAGGACATATCATCTACACTGATACCCATCTTTGGAATAAAGTAACTGCACCATTATACGATTATGATTTAAAATTAACCGGTAAACCAGATTACATCATTCAAAGCGGGAAACAATTTATCCCCATCGAAGTAAAAACAGGCAAACCAAACTCGATACCAACTGAAGCGCATATCTTACAATTAGCAGCTTATTGCTATCTGATTCAACATAATTTTCATCAACGACCCAAATATGGGATTATTCACTATATCCAACCCTCGATTTCACCCAAAACTAATAAAAGTGTTTCTTTTAAAGTTAATTATACAAACGATCTTGAAAATCGATTGTTATCTACGATTAATCAAATTCGATCCATTGAAAAATCTAAAGAACCTTGCCGGTCACATCAATCACCGTATCGTTGTAATCACTGCGGATATCATCACATCTGTAATCAAAAATTAATCGATCAGTGACCGCTTCTTAGAAAATATAAGAAATTCTCCTAATTTTCACACTTGCTAATATAATTACTAAATGATGCAAATAACTAATTTCTCCCTAAAAAGTATTGCCATAGTATCTCACCCGCAGGCTCCTCAGGCAGACAGTGAAGCAGCACGTATCACTGCTTACCTCAAAAAGGAAGGTATTAAAGTCGAAATTGGTACCTTGTACGATGAAAAATTACGCAGCGAAGTAGAAGCAGGACGGTTCGATGCCATCATTGCCCTGGGAGGAGATGGAACAATGCTGCGTGTTGGACATCTCTGCGCACCGTGTGGCATACCGGTTTTAGGAATCAATCTTGGTCATTTCGGCTTTCTAATGGAAGTGCGTCAAAATCAATGGATGGACGTATTCCCCCGATTATTAGAGGGTGATTTTTGGTTAGAGCAGCGCATGATGCTTTGTGCAGAACTCTATCACCAGGAAAATTTACTAGGGAAATGGGAAGTTTTGAACGAAGTAGTAGTTGGACGGGGTAAAGCTGTTCGTCCCGTTCATTTGATTACACATGTCGATGGACGATTTCTTACAACTTATGTCGCCGACGCACTGATCGCCGCCACTGCAACGGGTTCAACTGCCTATGCAATGGCAGCCGGAGGGCCCATTTTACCTCCTGAGCTTAGAAATATTTTGTTAGTACCAGTAGCACCTCACCTTTCCATTGACCGGGCAATTATGCTCTCTGAAGGATCGAATGTAAGCATTACTGTCGAAACAAGCCACCAAGCAATGGTCTGCATCGATGGTCAAACGCCTGTTGATATGGAAAACAACGACATTGTAAATGTACATGCCAGCGATCACACGGCGCAATTTATTCGCTTTCAAGACCCAGGCTATTTTTATCGCAACCTGACCCCTCATATGAATCAAAATCCTTCCACAGGGGCATCCCGATGACAGACAACCCTCCCCCCATTTATTGCACCAATCATCCCCAGACTGAAACTACACTGCGCTGCAATCGATGCGAAAAACCGATATGCATCAAATGCGCTGTTTTAACCCCCACTGGATACCGGTGTAAAGAATGCGTTCAAGGGCAGCAAAAACTCTTCGATACTGCCGTATGGTACGATTACGTTCTGGCAATCATAATTGGAACGGTCTTATCCTACATAGGCAGCCGGATCATCCCTGTAATGAGTTATTTCACAATACTGCTTGCACCTGTTGCTGGCGTAATTATCGCCGAATTAATCCGTGCAGTAACAAAACGCCGCCGTTCGAAAAAACTATTTCTTATATCTGCTGCAGCTACCGCCTTTGGAAGTCTACCTGTGATTTTCTTGTATCTAATCACAACAGTTGCCAATTTATCCCACGGAGGGATTGGGATTTTATGGCATTTATTATGG
>JAAZNS010000328.1 GCA_012798185.1 Chloroflexota bacterium
TTATATCGTTCATATTCTATTTTCGTTGTCTCGATATATATTAATAATATCCATAATCAATGACAGCACTGGGTCTGCTGGATACTTTCAACCGCTGGTGTACTTCTTTACCTAATTTCTCCCAATACTCTGCACGGTCGGCAACCCCAAAAACCCACTCATCCAGATAAGCTTTGACCGCTTCCGGCGTTTTGCTGATCTCATCCCAAGCCAGGTAAAAAGAATTATCCCGGTCGTAATACCCTTGAGTATATGATGGATGAGCGCAATAAGGAACATGGCAAACGGCATCGACAATAAAGCCGGGAATGATCGTCCGGTTTGGGTCTGAGCGGATGATCTCTTCATCGACGATTTCCTCGGATGTCAATATAACCCGATCGGCAGCAAATGCGGCTTCCTTTTGTTCACCGATTATGCCCCAAATTTGAGCATTTCCATTAGCATCAGCCCGCTGTACGTGTATTATAGCAACATCCGGCTTCAGCGGCGGCACCACCACCACTTCACCTCCCGTATAAGGATCAATTACTTTTCGATAATTGGGATTAGCTTTTTCTAAATCGCCCGCAGCTGTGGGGTTCATGGGCATGAAAGGTAACCCGGTAGCGCCAGCTTGAAGCCGAGAGATCATACTAAAATGAGAATATTCCTCCCATTCCAATCTGCCTGCCTCGATTTCTCCGCGAACATACCGAAGTGAGCCTACTCCCGGATTGCCCATATAGGAAAAAATCACTTTTTTGGCGCATCCGGCTGCCACCATCTGATCATAAATCAAATCAGGTGTGGCGCGTGCCAGGGTTAATTCTTTCTTACCCTGGCGGATGATCTCATGACCGGCAGCAAAGGGAATCAAATGCGTAAAACCTGCAGCATAAACCGTATCACCATCTTTTAATAACTGGCGTATTGCCTCAGATAATGATTGTAACTTTGTCATATTTCTTCTTTCTATGGGTTTGGTTTTTTTAGCCATTTGGCAATTTTCGATAATCACTCAGGTGTATATTTATATCACATAAATCTCTTACCCCTTCAAAATCTTCATTAAGGACAGGAATTCTTTTTTGTACTATCGTCAATCGACTATTGTCTGAATTTGCTCATGCATATAAAGCGGCAGATAGTAGCGTCCGCCGGAATTTTTCCCTGTTGAACCAGAACCTTTCCAGCCGCCAAAAGGTTGGAACCCTGGCCATGCGCCTGTTGTGGCGCCTTGCGGACGGTTGGCATAGGTCACCCCAGCCTGAATATTCTTAAAGAACCAGGCGGTTTCTTCTTTTGAACCATAGAATCCAGCAGTGAGACCATAATTAATATTATTAGCTAGATGCATGGCTTCTTCCAGGTTGTGCACTTTTCCAATTGTCGTAATCGGCAGGAACATTTCATCCTGCCAAAGACGATGAGAATAAGGGAGATCGGCAACCAGGGTTGGTGCACAGAAATATCCCCTGGTATAATCGCCTTCGGTGAAGATTCTACCTCCGGTGAGGATTTTCCCAGTTATGGATAATTCTTCTATATATCGCTGATAATTCTCATAACTGCTTTTATTGACAACCGGTCCAATGATAACTTCACGATTAGTCGGGTCACCAATAACCAGCTTGTTAGTTAAATCTACCAACCGTGCAACCAAATCATCATATGCAGGTTCCTCAATAAAAACGCGTGAGCATGCCGAACATTTTTGCCCTTGCAACCCAAATGCCGAGCGGATAATGCCAATGGCGGCTCTTTCCAGATCGGCATTCCGCGAGACGATCGCCGGGTTTTTGCCGCCCAATTCCAATATTGTCGGTCGCACATAATGACCATTGGCAAAACTGCGGAAGATCTTCATGCCGACTTCCAAAGAACCAGTGAACGTCACACCGTCCACTTCGGGACTGTCGATTAATGCCTGTCCCAATGTCCGGCCTGGTCCGGTGACATAATTGAAAGCCCCTTCTGGCAACCCGGCGTCGCGGAAACATTCAGCCAACAACCTTACCGTCCAGGGAGTATCGGTGGCGGGTTTTACAACAACGGTATTTCCGGTCACCAAAGCAGCTCCGGAAGGACCTCCGCTGAGCGCAGCAGGGAAATTAAAAGGGCTGATTACCAGCCATACACCATAGGGTTTTAAAACTGAGACATTGGTAGAAGTGTATCCCACTAATGGATCTTGCCCCATTTCTGAA
>JAAZNS010000329.1 GCA_012798185.1 Chloroflexota bacterium
TCATTTTTCTTCGAATGATAGAGCCTTGCTGCAGAGCTTTGCAGACCAGGCAGCTATTGCGGTTCATAATGCTCAGCTGTACACACAAATCCGCCGGGAAAAACAGCGCATGGATGCCATATTGGATTCTGCAGCAGACGGAATCCTGATCATCAGTCCGGATCATATTATCGAAAGATGTAACCCTGCTTTTTCAAAAATTATTGGTATGGATATGGATCATATCCGCGGAAAATCCCATGAAAATATCATCCGCTGGGTATATAAAAAAGAGGGAACAACATTAGAACAAGCTGAGGCTGGCGGATGGCCTTTAACGCCAAATGCAACCTTATATGTCGAAGGCGACCTGCAGAGAGAAAGTGGTATTCCTCTGCCTGTTGGAATTACTTATGCCCCGCTTGTTAATCCAGAAGGTATGTTATTAAATATTATTGCTACAGTTCGAGATATTACCCATTTTCGTCAGGCAGAGGAATTAAAAAGCACATTTATATCAGTTATCAGTCATGAATTGAAAACTCCTATTGCTTTAATAAAAGGATATGTAAGCACTTTACGGAGAGAAGATGCTTCTTGGGACAGGAGCATTGTGCAAGATAGTTTAGAAGTCATTGAAGAAGAAGCTGATCATCTGACAGAGTTAATCGAAAATTTGCTTGATGCATCACGTCTTCAAGCGGGTGCCTTATCAATTAATTTATCTGATATTTCTCTTAAAAGCATTATTGAGAAAACAGTCGAGAAATTTAAAACTCAATCATCAAAACATCAATTCATTGTAGAACTTCCTGATAATTTTCCTGTTATTATGGCAGATGAAAGCCGTATTATTCAGGTAATCTCAAACCTTCTATCTAATGCAATAAAATACTCAAAAGATGGTGGAGAAATTCGTATCACTGGTCAGGTGCGACCAGAACAGGTAATCATTTGTGTCAGAGATCAAGGTCCGGGGATATCTCCCGAAGATATTCCGCACATATTCGATCGATTTTATCGTTCCAGCGAAGCAGCTCGTATAACGAAGGGAGCAGGGTTGGGATTATATTTAACCCGCGCAATAATTGAAGCACATGGAGGCAGAATTTGGGTCGATCCGAAACCTGGAGATGGTGCCCGCATATGCTTTTCTTTACCTAAAGAAGCCAAATAAAAAAACTAATTACCGGAGAAAGTTATGCCAAAAACAATGATTAATTGCCCTAATTGTAAAAAACCGATTCAAGCGGATATCATTCAATTATTTGATGTTGGCGTTGAACCGGCTATGAAACAACTTTTTTTATCGGGGGCTTTCAATATAGCGCACTGTCCGTTTTGTGGATTTCAGGGAAGCCTGGCAGCTCCCATTGTATATCATGACCCTCAAAAAGAGCTTTTATTAACCTTTGTACCACCTGAAATCGGATTGCCTCGAGATGAACAAGAGAGAGCAATTGGCGCGCTGATAAACCAGGTTGTCAATAAACTTCCTCAGGAGAAGCGAAAAGCTTACCTGCTCCAACCGCAAACGGTATTAACGGTTCAAGGTTTAGTGGAACGAGTGTTGGAGGCGGATGGTATTACACGCGAAATGCTGCAAGCTCAACAGCAAAAGATAAATTTAATCCAACAATTGATTAAGGCTTCACCGGAAATGCAAAAAGAAATTTCCGCAAAAGAAGATCAAAAAATGGATGCCGAATTTTTCGCTTTGCTTAATCGATTAATCGAAACCTCACTGGCTGGAGGTGATCAAGAAGGTGCTAAGAAGCTTGCTGAATTACAGAAAAATCTATTACCTCTAACTACTTTTGGAAAAGTATTGCAGGAGCAAACAAAAGAAGTTGAGGCTGCTGTTGAATCACTGAAAAAAGCAGGTAAGGAACTAACGCGAGAAAAATTAGTCGATATTGTAACCCACGCGCCCAATGATAACCGGCTTCGAGCACTGGTTAGTTTAACTCGTCCGGGGATGGATTATTTGTTCTTTCAGGCTTTGAGTGAAAAAATCGACCGCGCCAGGGATGATGGAAGAAAGCGCCTAATCACTCTCAGGGAACGGTTATTAGAACTTACAGCAGAATACGATAAACAAATCGAAGCCAGGGTAGCAAACGCAAAGAAAGTATTAGAGGATATCCTTCAGGCAAGCAATCTTGAAGAGACATTACTGCAAAGAATTCCATTGATCGATGATTTTTTTATTCAGGAACTTAATTCACAATTCGAAGCTGCTACGAAACAAGGGGATGAACAAAAAGTATCAAAGCTGAAAAAAATAGCTGATGTATTACAGCAGATCAGTGCACCGCCCCCAGAGTATGCCTTTATCGAAGAGTTACTTGAGGCTCCTGATGAAGTTGCTTGTAAAAAGATTCTTGATGCACATAAGGACAAGATCACACCTGAATTTATTAATGCGATTACCACTGTCGCGGCTCAATCTGAATCGAGCGACGATAAAGAATTGAACGAAAAAATTCAAGCCCTGTATCGGATGGTGATCAAATATTCGATGGAAGCGGGATTAAAAGGGAGTTAATCGGCGGGAGGGTTATCGAGTCTCAATCCATGCCCACGCACTGTAGAAACAAACGAATGCGTGGGATCAATACTAGCTAGCCGGTCTCGCAAACGCCGGATCAGTGCATCTAATGCCTGTTCGGAAATTGCTGAATCCTGGTTTCTGCTCCATATTCCTTCAATCAAGTCCAGGCGTGATACCACAAGACCTTGATGTTCGTATAGAATTTCGAGCAGCTTGAATTGGGCAACAGAAAGAGGCGGAATTACTTCTTCTTTTCCTATCCAAACCCGGCGGGATTGTTTATCTAATTTTAATAATCCCGGTTGAGAAGAAACCAAATCGATATCCTCAACGCTTAATGGGAGTGTGGCATCGGAACTAACGAAAATGAATTGTTGTGCGAGGGCGATTTGAATTATATCCCCATCTTGTAGAAGAACGGAATCTTCGATAAGTTTTCCGTTGTGATGAGTTCCATTCTTGCTATTTAGGTCTTCGAGCCAAATTCCGTGCGGTGTTTTAAATAACCTTGCGTGAACGCGGGAAACCTGCCGCTCCTGGATAACAATATCATTTTTCGGGTCTCGACCAACATGAAGTTCTCCTCTGATCATCCAGCGTTTGCCATTCAGAGGTCCAGTTTGTCCGACTATTACTGGAACATCCTGGTTATTTATTCCCATCTACACCACACCACAGGTATAATATCATAAATCTACATAAAAAACGAATCCAACACGCCGATTGGTTTCGTTATTGTTTAAGATTAATGCTATGCCGACGCCCTTAAAATCTGGAGAAGTACTGAGAAGCCGTTATCGGATAAACCGTATCATTGGTCAAGGTGGTATGGGGAGTATTTATTTAGCTGATGATCTTCGGTTAGAGGGAAGGCAGTGTGCTTTAAAAGAGGTCGAACACGACCGCTCTTTACCAGAAGACCTTATCAAGGAAGCAAAAGAACAATTCCAGCGTGAAGCTGTCATTCTTGCCCGTTTAGATCATCCGAATTTACCGAAGGTATCGGATTACTTTTCGCTGGCAGGCAGAGATTATCTTGTAATGGATTATGTGCCAGGTAAAGATTTGCGCACGAAAATGATGGAGGCGCGCCAACAAAATACATTTTTAGCAGAAAGTGAGGTTTTGGGGTGGGCAGATCAGTTGGCAGATGCGCTATCTTATCTGCATGGGCAAAAACCACCCCTGGTTCATCGAGATATCAAACCGGGCAATTTAAAAATCACTCCCAGCGGGCTGCTAAAATTGGTCGATTTTGGGTTGGTTAAAATTTTAGCCTCAGATGAGATGACGATTACGATTGTACAAGGGCGGGGGACTGCGCTATATACCCC
Source organism: Chloroflexota bacterium (assembly GCA_012798185.1). Taxonomy (GTDB): domain Bacteria; phylum Chloroflexota; class Anaerolineae; order Anaerolineales; family UBA4823; genus JAAZNS01. Next base: position 3,868 of record JAAZNS010000329.1, read on the forward strand.
TTTGGAACAATATGGGGGGGATACAGGTCACACAGATGTCCGTAGTGATATATACGCTTTTGGCGCAACACTTTATCATTTACTTACCAATCATCCTCCAGTGGAAGCGCGGGAGCTTTTCTTATACCCCGATAGTTTAATTGCCCCTTCAAAACTCAATCCGAATATCAGTGATCGAACGGAACGCGCAATTCTGTGGGCAATGAGCCTTCATCCAGAGGATCGGCCTCAGGATATTCAAACCTTTCGTCAAGCTCTCATTGGGGATATCAGTCCGATTACTCGACCGAGGATTCAACCTAAACCCACCCGAATTATTGACTTATTATCATCACCCACAGAAAAAATGTTATTATGGTTATCTGCTGGATTAGCTTTATTAAGTTTGGTGTTTACATTGCTTCATTAGGGATTATTTAGGGATTACTTTTTATTCGGTTTTGGAACATTTTCCAGCCAATGCTTATCAATACACCAGTCATCGATCCTACAAGCGTGAAAAGAATGACTCCCCAAAATCCCAAACTACTCATTAATGATTTACTTCCCGGAAATCCTATTGCCAGGTAAATATAGAAGATCAATCCGCCTATAATCGAGAGGATGCTGCTGCGAATCCCCCAGCGCAATTGATTGATGCTTATCGATATTCTGAATACGCCCAGGCTTATCCCGATAATCAGGATAATCGCAGAAAACCAATCAACAAGATTAGGCCTTTGAGGCGGAGGGAGAGTTTCTTGAGGAGGCGCCTCAACCATAACCGTTGGTGATGGTGTAATGGTGGGGGTCTCTGTAGGGATTTCGGTAGGTGTGGGCGGTAATTATTCTCCTGGCGCGGGAGGAATTTCAAAAGTCAGAATGGTCGATGATTTTGCTGGTTCACTTTCGGCTCTGATTTCCAATTTTCCCGAGGCAGATACTTGAATCGTTGTATATGCAATCCCGCCAACGGTGGTTTCAGTTTGGCTGGGTAGAACCATCGTTCCTCCCATTGTAGGGATAAATTGAACGGGTGTGCCATCCGGAACGGGATGGCCGTTATGATCCAAGATAATACCAGCTTTGAGAGAGATCGTATCACCAACCCGAAACTGATAGAACGTAGGGGTCGTTGTGATTGTTGGCGTAATGATTTCAGATTCTGGTAAATTCAAAGATAACTGAATTATTTGATCCGGGTTTGGAGATGTGGCTGTTATCAGATCATACCCTGATCCGGTCACCGAAACTGGCAGTTTACCATTAGGTTGGATTTCTCGAAACAAGAGCCGGACGGCAACTTCAATAAATTGAGGTGTTTTGCTATACATTCCATAATAAGCGGATATTTTCGATATATCGGTTGCATCCAGATAATAAGGCGCATTAAAGGCGAAAACGATCAGTTTTTTTTGTTGAAATAAATCGGGACGTTCAGCTAAGAATCTTTTCAATGCCAGTGAATTTGGAATGTCATTTGATACATTCAGCATAGAAAACACGAGCCATTGCGCTTGACGTAATGTTTTTTCAATTTCAAGCGCATTGGGTCCGTTGTTCAGCATTTCAAGGATTTGTTCATTGGATAATGAGAATAGATTTGATGGATTGATTTGCCCGCCGGCTTGCGATCCGTATAAACGAATTACTGCTTGTTGAAAGGCATCTACCGAAATCATGGGTGTTTGAGGGCATTGACTGCATTGTTGAGTGTTGCGAA
>JAAZNS010000330.1 GCA_012798185.1 Chloroflexota bacterium
AGAATAAGTTCTTGTCATTGCATGAAATTTTTCAGCAATTTGCTGGTAAATAGAATAACAAGGGACAGAAACCGTGGCTATCTTGGCGAAATCAAGATAGGTTTTCATTTTTAAAATATCTGGAGGCTCGGTCAGAATATCATTTGTTCCGACATCGATATGGAATTGTTCAAATTGTCTACCATCCAGCCGCGACAGCACGTTAAATCGATAACCGGTTGAAGGTTCGAAATTTCTATTATTCGGATTTTCAATATTAAAGGTGAAAAAATCCCCACAATCAATTTTGCATGATCCTACAAGCAATTCATGGATTTGCTCCGGTTTTTCGAAAGAAAGCAGATCGATATCTTTTGTCATTCTTGCATTTTGCCCTAGGCGAAGTTCCATATTTAACCCTCCCTTGAGAATCCAGCCTTTTGGATTGTTATGGATTAAACGAAATAGGAAACGCTCAAAAGCAACGGTTTTTCTAAGCCGAGAAAGAGGGATTCCTTTATCAAGAGAAATATTAAGTAGATGTTGTTCCAATGCTTGCCGAAAGGCAGTTCCGCTTGCGTAGATCATGATTCATTCCCCTAGATAAGTTTTTACCTCATTTCTGGTTAAATTGCCATATTTATTTGCTTGTTCCATCAGCGAAGACTTGGTTATCATTCCACGCTGAATAGCTTGGTTAATAGCCTGCTGCATCAGAGATGGCTCTATTCCACCTCTGATTCCGTCAGTGATCGTTCGTTCTACCGTGGTAATAGGCAGTCCATTAAAAAAAGTTATCTCTTGAGGTGTAATTTTGGAAGTATGGTAACGGATCTCTGGATGCCTTCGTGAACGGTTTTTAGGAATGGTGAGATGAATAGCTGCAGGCATAATATCTGAGAGTTGATAGATTGCGAGAGCAGTATCATGTGAAGCAACAGCCCGTGGACCAGATTTTAGAATTGCGACCATAATATCTTCATTTTCAGAGGAGGGATAATGTTTTATTCTGTAAATGCCACGAAAAACTCGAATAAATTTACCTCTTTTGGTAGAAGCAGAAATATCTTTGCGTGAATATCCGGCTAAAGAAGCTTGATGTATAGTGAAATATCCATCTTGAGCTTCAGCGATAAGAAAAAGATTATCATAATTCGAATTCATAATTGCATGTGTAAATAGTCAAAAAAAAGGTTACAAATTACACATATAATACCAAATTATTATTAATTTTTCAATACATGCTTGAAGCAAATTTGTAATAAATACTAATTAATAAAAATTTTTATTTACAATTTATCCCATGTTTTTCTGCTTTTAAAGTATGTATCGTTGTTATAAAAAATTCCAAAGATATCACTGAAATAAGGTATTTCTTGAAGACCAATCCCTCTAGCTCTAAAACCTAACTCATCTATAATCTCTGCAAAAAATCGAATAATTCGTAGTGTATATAATTGCCGGTATGGTGCAACAGCTTTCCATATATCAGTTCTTATCATTGCCTCTTTTAAATCAGTTATTTCCATAGAATCTTCCCCTATAAAATGAACCATGAAAATTTGTTGCAAGTCACTTTTTAATTCTTTTGCTTGATTCTCAATTCTTTGTTTTTTCTTTGTTGATACGTGTTTCTCAAATATTTTTTTATCAACAGTCTCATGCCACTGGTGCATACAGTTTAATATTTGATTTTTCCCAAGTAAAGTATTTATATCTGAGTATCGGCCGGAACTTTGCGCAAAGTCGTTCAATACTTGTAGGATAGACCAATGTATCTCATTATCAAATTTGTTAGGAAAATTGAAGGTTATCTGTCGTTGATTTGCTATTTCGTGGCAATGTTTAAATAACCCCAATATTTCATGTCCGTACTGTCGAATGTAATCTTCTTGTGGTAAAGTTCCATGGTTAATAATATAAAAATCTAGGATTGAACATAATTTTGCTGCTCTTTCTATCCCTATTGATAAACAAGTAAATGCTTGATAATAGATACCCTTGGTATTGTAATTAGCTTTATATAATTGTGTAACCCCAATTGATAAAATTTCTTTAGTAAATTGAGCTTCATTAAGGAAGGCTTGAAAAGTGGAATTAACCATTTCTATCTCCTCTCCTCTTAAAAAGATGGTTAACCAATTCGTATTTCTTTTAATAGAAATTATAGCAATTGGATTTAATATTGCCCTTTATTGGATATCTTTTTAGGCTTGCTAAGTGGGAATCTAGGTAAATCATTAAAAAGGATCATCATTTTTAATCGATGATCTTTTTCTGGTCGGGGTGGGCGGACTTGAACCGCCGACCTCTGCGTCCCAAACGCAGCGCGCTTCCAACTGCGCTACACCCCGGCGCATGAAGTATAATCGGTTAACACTTCAACCGTCAAGGAGTGCCAGGTGAATCTGTGCAGCCACTGTTTTCCGCAAAAAGCTATTCCATTTTTGATCGTTGCTTTTGTGCTTGCCGGCTGCCAGGCGCTCCCGCAGGCAACACCTACGCCAACTGTGGAAAACACAGCAACCCCACTGCCTACCTTGACTCCTGAAGCAACACCAACCCCTCTGCCTGAAAATATTAAAACCGAATCGCTGTGCGTAGAAAGCAGTATTTTGACTTTTACGCTTTCTTCTGAACTGCTCAACGATACGCTTTCCTTTAATGTGTATTTTCCTCCCTGTTACGATCCCCATACCAGCGAACCCTATCCGGTCATTTACCTGCTGCACGGGCAGGAGCAGGATGCGTCTATGTGGCAGGATATCGGCATTCAGGCGGCTGCCGACCAGCTTATTCTGGAGCAGTCCCGCCAGCCTTTCCTGATCGTGATGCCCGTTGAACAGTATTATTTCCGCTCGTCCGAGAACAACCGCTATCCTGATGCGCTCATGCAGGAACTGCTGCCTTGGGTGGAGAGCAATCTGCCTGCCTGCGCAGAGCGGGAGTG
>JAAZNS010000033.1 GCA_012798185.1 Chloroflexota bacterium
GTAATACTGATCGGATTGTTTCTTCAAGGCAATTTAAAGGAGTAGAATTTGGTGTTTGTGTTGCAGTTCGATTGATTATATAAGGCGTCAAACTATCCTGGGGATAACTTGCAGCCCGAATTTGTGTTCCACCAATATCAACTGCAACATGAAATTCCATGATGTAAGTATAGCATAGGTGTGAATTTCTCTTACTAAATTCACTTTTCTTAAAATTTTTTTATTTGACGTTAAAGGCAAACACTGCTATGATGAATATCCTATGGTACGTCAAATACTTCCCTGGCATCGACGCTTGTGGGATTGGATAAAATCAAACTTTCGATGGTTTATTCCAGGATTGGGGGTTAAACGTTGGATTATTCTCACTTTACTCGGAACAACATTGAGCGGGGTAGGTTTAGCTATTTTTATTTTAGATATTTATCGGACTACTCCAGAAACCTGGTGGCTGCCGTTGCTTTCTGCTGCCTCACTGCGTTTTTTAGCCAGACCTATACGCGTGATAATATTTGGGGGGATCGGTTTAGGGTTGATTTTGGGGGGAATTTTGGGTTTAAACCGGGCACTTATCAAACCGTTTATTAAACCTGGAAGAACTGTTGTTGAAACAATTTCCAACCATCGAAAACGCGAACGTGGGGCGAGAATTGTCGCTATTGGCGGAGGGCACGGTTTATCTACCTTGTTGAGAGGCTTGAAACAATATTCTTATAATCTTTCTGCTGTGATTACAGTTGCCGATGATGGGGGATCTTCTGGCAGAATTAGGCGGGAAATGGGGATTTTACCTCCGGGTGATTTTCGCAATTGCCTGGCAGCATTATCGAATGATGAAGCGCTGCTCTCGCAGTTGTTTCAATACCGCTTTCCAGATGGCGAGAGTAATTTGGAAGGCCATTCTTTTGGGAATTTATTTATCAGTGCTCTCACTGAAATAACCGGCAGTTTCGAAGATGCAGTGGTTGAATCTGGAAAAGTATTAGGTATCCAGGGTCAAGTCCTTCCATCAACATTACATAATGTTAAACTTGTCGCTGATATGAAACTCCCTGACTTGAATCGTGAAGTGCGCGTGGAAGGAGAGAGTCATATACCCGCAATGCCAGGAAAAGTGCAGCGGGTTTGGCTGGAACCGAATTCTCCACCTGGTTTTCCACAATCGATACGCGCGATTTTAAATGCTGATCTAATAATTCTAGGGCCTGGTAGTTTATATACCAGTATATTACCGAATTTACTCGTTCCGGATATTACGGAAGCTGTGCGGAGCAGCCGAGCATTTAAGGTATTTGTTTGCAATTTAGCAACACAACCTGGGGAAACAGATGGTTATGATTGTGAGGATCATATCACAGCCATTGAAGCGCATGCAGGGAGAGGCATTTTTGATATCGTGGTAGCGAATAATGAATGGACACTTCCATTGCCAGGAAACCTCAAATGGGTTGAGATAAAAAATGGTGTAGAGGATAGGTATCCTCTCTATCAAACCAATTTGGTCGATAAAGATTTTCCCTGGCGGCATAATTCTGTCAAATTAGCGCAAACCCTTTTGGATTTATTGCAAGAACGCACTGGTCCGTTGGCGGAATGAGTTGTGAAATATTATTATTTTTGGCATTACTTTCCACTTCATTTTTACTAAATAAAATAATTTAATAGTCTCAAATAAATACCTTGGTATCTTGACCAAAATAGGTTAAAATATTCGGTTGGATATAAACCCGGTTTCTTGGGAGACCGGGTTTATGGTGAGTAAAACAATATTAGAAATCCGGCATTTTGCCGAAAATCAAGTTTTATATTATTTTGGAGGATTACTATGAAAGTAAAAGTTGGTATTAATGGATTTGGTCGGATTGGTCGACAGGTACTTAAAGCGATACGAGATTTCCATGATAACGAATTAGAAGTTGTGGCGTTTAATGATATTGGTGATCTCAAAACTATGGCGCACTTGCTGAAGTATGATTCAAACTATGGCCGATTTAATGGTACCGTGGAAGTGAAAGAAGATAGTTTACTGGTTGATGGAAAGGCAATTAAAGGTTTCAAAGAAACTGATCCTGCAAAGATTCCGTGGGGAGATCTTGGAGTGAGTATTGTAATCGAAGGCACGGGAATTTTTACCATCAAGAAAGATGGGGTAAATAAAAAAGGCAAGGAAGTAAAAGGCGCAGAGAATCACATTACCAAAGGCGGAGCCAAGAAAGTTATCATCACTGCTCCAGCAGAAGGTGAGGATCTGACCATTGTATTAGGAGTTAACGAAGATAAATATGATCCGGCAAATCATCATGTAATATCCAATGCTTCTTGCACAACAAACTGCTTAGCCCCAGCAGCGAAAGTGGTACATGATAATTTTAAGATTGTTCGTGGTTTCATGACCACAATTCATGCATATACCAACGATCAAAAGATTTTAGACTTACCGCATAGCGATTTACGCAGAGCGCGAGCGGCTGCAATGAGTATCATTCCAACGACAACCGGTGCTGCCCGAGCTTTAAAGCTCGTCATCCCAGATTTGGCAGGAAAAATCGATGGTTATGCGTTACGCGTTCCAACATCGACAGTATCAATTGTCGATTTAACAGTGGAATTGGAAAAAGCCACTACAACTGAAGAATTACGTGAAACATTCCGCAAGGTTGCCGATAAAGGCAGATTCAAAGGAATTCTTCAGGCTGTCGATGAACCCCTGGTAAGCATCGATTTCAAAGGTAGCCCATATAGCTCCTCGGTAGATTTACCTTTTACTCAGGTACTTGGAAAAGAATCTAATAATTTTGCCAAGATTGTTACCTGGTACGATAATGAATGGGGTTATGCTGTTCGAACAGCTGATTTAGCTGCTTTAATGGCGAAATCCTTATAATGGATTGACGAGATTTCCTAACGGTTGTCGTTTGGAGGAAAGTATGTTTAATAAAAAGACCATTGCAGATATCGATTTGAAGGGTAAAAAAGCGCTTGTTCGCGTGGATTTCAACGTGCCAATCAAAGATGGTAAAGTATCAGATGACACTCGAATTCAAGCTGCTATGCCGACCATAAAGTATCTGTTGGATCAAGGAGCTGCCCTCATCCTTTGCTCTCACCTTGGTAGACCAAAGGAAGGACCAGATCCTCAATTTTCGATGAAACCCGTTGCTGATCATTTAAGCAAACTGCTTGGTAAACCGGTTGCCTTTGCAGAAGATTGTATTGGTCCTGTTGCCGAAAAAGCTGCGAAGGCATTGAAACCTGGTGATGTTTTGGTTTTGGAAAATACACGTTTCCATAAAGAAGAAACTAAGAATGATGAAGCGATGTCAAAACAATTAGCTTCTTTGGCAGATATTTATGTCAACGATGCTTTTGGATCTGCCCATCGCGCTCACTCTTCAACAGAAGGCGTTGCACATATCCTGCCTGCTGTGGCTGGATTTCTAATGGAAAAAGAAATTCAATATTTAGGTGGAGCTATTTCAAATCCAAAACGACCTTTTATTGCGATTTTAGGCGGGGCAAAAATCAGTGATAAGATAGGCGTGATCCGTAATTTATTGACTAAAGCCGATAGTGTTTTAATCGGCGGCGGCATGGCAAATACTTTCTTCAAAGCTCAGGGTTACCCTGTTGGTGATTCTTTGGTTGAAGATGAAGCGTTGGATACTGCGCGTGAATTATTACAGCAATCAAGCGGTAAATTACGCCTGCCAGTCGATGTAGTTATTGCAAACAGCATGGAACCAAACGCAGAAATAAAAACAATAAGTATGGGTCCAGTTCCAGATGGCTGGCGGATATTAGATGTTGGTCCTGAGACTGTATCGGCTTTTGCTAAAGTGATTGCTGGAGCAGGGACAGTCGTATGGAATGGCCCCATGGGTGTATTTGAGGATCCGCGGTTTGCCAAAGGAACCTTTGAATTAGCAAAATCAGTTGCCGAAAGTAAAGCGACTTCGATTATTGGCGGCGGTGATTCTGTTTCTGCGGTGAATAAAGCAGGATTAGCAGATAAAATCACCCATATTTCAACCGGCGGTGGCGCTTCTTTGGAAATGCTTGAAGGTTTAGCATTACCTGGTGTCGCTGCGTTATTAGATAAGTGATTTTATTCGTCAAACGATTTCCTTTCCTTCCTTTTCTAAAAGTAATCCTTGTACAGGTATTACCAGCGGAAAGGAGGGAAAGGAAGGCATTGCAGTTATTTCACCTGTTTATTTCGACAACATCATTTGTAATGGATATATACTGATAGCGTTGGGCTAAAGAATGCCCTTATTTTTTATGGCTATATATTTTTCCCCGCAATTTTTGAGATTATTGATTTATGGGTTAAATGTTTTTTGTAGTGCATAGAGGCTGTTATTAAGGTTAATCACTCTGAACGAAGCAAAGAGTCTTTTCATAAAGGTGGAATGTTTCGCTCAGCTCAACATGAAATTTTTGACTTTTTAGACAGCCTTTTATGACCATGTTCATGAATATGGTGTTGGATTGTTGAATATGACGATAAATTTTCAATTATTTCATTCTTGAGGATTAGTTCATATGACTACTAAGCGAATCCCATTTGTTGCAGGAAATTGGAAGATGTTCAAAACCATTGCCGAAGCTCGTCAATTGGTTTCTGAAATGATTCCCGGGCTTCAGGCGGTTAAAGGTGTAGAAAAAGTATTATGTCCTCCATATACAAGTCTATTGGCTGTTAAAGCGTTATTAGAAGGTACAGACATTGGGTGTGGGGCACAAAATATGCATTGGGAATCATCAGGCGCTTTCACCGGCGAAATTTCTCCAAACATGGTTGCTGAATTATGTCAATATGTGATAATTGGACATTCTGAAAGGCGAACCTATTTTGGTGAAACCGATGAAACAGTAAACCGTAAAATAAAAGCTGCTTTAATAAATGGTTTGATTCCTATCATGTGCATTGGCGAAACATTACAGGAAAACGAAGCAGGTTTAACAAAACAGGTATTAGAAAAACAGATTACCGGGGGGTTGGTTGAAGTTGTGCTTCCCAAGGCGAATCAAACAGGGAAAGTAAACCTTATTATTGCTTATGAACCAGTTTGGGCAATTGGAACTGGAAAGGCAGCCACATCGACCGGAGCTGATTCAGTCATTGGTGATATCATCCGTCCGGCAGTTGCCAAAATATTTGGCGATGAGGTAGCTCAATCGATGCAGATATTATATGGCGGCTCTGTAAAGGCTTCAAATGCGCAGGAATTTTTTGCCCAGCCGAATATCGATGGTGCATTGGTCGGTGGTGCGAGTTTGAAAGTTGAAGAATTTGTACCTATTGTTCAAGCTGCAGGGAATTAAAATTTTCCTTTTGTGTATTTTACCTGGCAGAAAAATAATAAATTTATCGAAAAATCAAGAAACTCACCTAAGCTGGCTGAGTAGTAAAGATTTAAAATATTCGGATGCAATAAATTATCCTTGTAATTGGTAATTTTTCTTTCCTATCTGTAAAGTAAAAATATCGCAGGGTAATTTAGTTCGATAACACTTTAAGATATAATGATTTTTAGAATAAAAACCAATCGATCATGGTTTTAAAAATTCTTCGAAGAGGTGAAAAAGCCCACGAGGAATATTTTTTTTCAATATCATCTGGAAATATCTTGGGATTCTTATTCAACAGTATATAAAATGAATATGAGTTACTGGCTTCATAATTGGGGAAGGAGGATGTTTAATGTCATACACCAAGAGAACTAATCATCTACAGGATAATAATGGGGAAACAATAAACTTGAAAATATTAGAACCAAAACAAATATTCATGATTGATGAAGCCTTGAATTCAATTGGAGAGTTTGGTGAAGTGCGCTTGGTTGTTGAAAAGGGCCGTTTAAGATTTTTAATAACCAATAAAAGTTTTGATGTCTTAAAGTGGCAACCAGGCAGCTTGGAAAAATAGGTTGGCTCTATGACCATACAGTGGTATGCACTTCGCAGTAAGCCGCGCAAAGAGGATGTTGTCTGGCGGCAAGTAATCAATCAGGGGCATGAGGTATTTTATCCAAGATTGAAAGTTCATCCAGTTAATCCGCGTTCGCGAAAATTAGTGCCCTATTTCCCCGGTTATATGTTCGTTAGAGTTGATATCGATTTAGTTGGCATTTCATCATTTCAATGGATGCCGTACACAGTTGGATTGGTGACATTTGGGGATGAACCAGCAATTGTGCCTGAAAATTTAATTTCTGCCATCAAACAAAGGGTAAATGAAATCATTACCGCTGGAGGAGAGGTTTTTACTGGATTAAACAAGGGGGATATCGTTTTTATCGAAGATGGACCATTTACTGGTTATGAAGCGATATTTGATGCACGGATTCCGGGAACCGAAAGAGTGCGCGTTTTATTGCAATTATTGAACGATAAGCGGCAGGTTCCGGTTGAGTTAAAAGCAGGGCAGATTAGGCGGGTAAAGTAAATTTCAATTGGTTATATATTTTGCGTTTTCCGTCAATTATGTCGGAAGGGCGGAGCGCGGAAATTATTAAAAAAACAAAGGTAAAAAAATGACGACAAAAGCTCTTATCACAGGGATTACCGGCCAGGATGGATCATATCTGGCTGAGTTGCTTCTTTCTAAAGGGTATGAGGTTCATGGGTTGATTCGACGCGCCAGTACGTTCAACACACAGCGCATCGATCATTTATATCGAGATCCTCATAATGGAGAACAAGTGAGGCTGTACCTTCATTACGGCGATGTTGCGAATACCGGGAATCTTATTGACCTGGTATACAATGTTCGCCCTGATGAAATCTATCATCTTGCTGCTCAATCTCACGTTAGGGTCAGCTTTGATATGCCAGAATACACCGGAGATGTGACCGGTTTAGGCGCTATGCGTATCTTAGAGGCAATCCGCAGGAGCGGAATCAAAACCAGATATTACCAGGCTTCATCAAGCGAGATGTTTGGCAGCGCTTTGCCTCCACAGAGTGAAAATACACCTTTCGAACCGCAGAGTCCTTATGCAGCCGCAAAATTATATGCTTATTGGGTGACGAATAATTATCGTAATGGTTATCAATTATTTGCAGCCAATGGGATTCTTTTCAACCATGAATCGCCCAGGCGCGGTGAAACCTTTGTGACGCGAAAAATCACGAGAGCGGTAGCAGCGATCAGTTTGGGAAAACAAAATTTACTGTATTTAGGCAATCTTGATGCAAAAAGGGACTGGGGTTATGCGCCTGATTACGTAGCTGCGATGTGGAAGATGCTTCAACATGATCATGCTGAAGATTTTGTGATTGGCACAGGAGAATCGCATTCGGTGAGGGAGTTTTTAGATGAGGCATTTGGGTATTTGAATATGGATTGGCACGAATATGTGCGCATAGACCCGCGTTACTACCGCCCAACTGAAGTTAATCATTTACAGGCTAACCCATCTAAAGCGAGGAAACAGCTAGGCTGGGAGCCGCGGGTATTGTTTAAAGATCTGGTTCGCATTATGGTAGATGCAGATTTGGAATTGGCGGGCGGGACATCTCCTGGTGAAGGAAAAAAGATTATCGAACGCCACCATGGCGCGTGGCACCGCTGGGAACATCAAGTTATAACGATGTGAGAAATAAGTGCACGTTTTACATGTAATTAATGATCTTTCAACAGGAGGCGCTCAATCGGGGCTTTATTACTTACTTAAGCATTCCCGAACAATTTCTGATTTTTCAAGTGAAGTGTGCGTTTTTCATGAGGCCGGCACATTCGGTGAAAAGTTGAGCAATGAGGGTGTCACGGTACATAAATTGGGAATTAACAACCGGTTTTCTCCCTTGATTGGGGTGCGAATATTTGCGTTGATCAAAAGGAAAAAATATCAAATCGTTCATGTGCACTTGTTTCCAGGATTATATTGGGGGGCAATTTTATCGATCTTATTTCCACACTGCAAGTGGGTTTACACCGAACATAGCGTTTGGAATAAACGCAGGGGTTTATTGTGGGCGAGGGGGCTGGAAGGATGGGCGTATCATCAATATGACCGGATCGTTGTCATAAGCAAGAGCGCTGGCGATAGTTTGATCGATTGGCAGCCGTGGTTGAAATCGAAATTGGATATCATTCCTAACTGTATCGATATTCCTATGTTCGATATTTCCAAAGATACTATCAAACAAAAAAGGATAGATCTAAATATTGATGAAGAAACCAAGCTAATCCTATTTGCCGGAAGATTGGTGAAAGAAAAAGGGGTGGATATTCTCTTACAAGCTGTTGCGTTATTGGAAATATCCAATTGGCGTCTTTTCATCGCCGGTGATGGTGTGGAACGCACAAATCTGACATCTTTGTGTGCAGAATTAAATATCAGCGATAAAGTGTCTTTTCTTGGCGATCGGACGGATATTCCGGAGTTAATAGCTGCCAGTAATCTGGTGGTATTGCCATCGCGTTGGGAGGGCCTTCCATTAACATTACTTGAAGCGCTGGCAGCCGGAACGCCGGTTGTAGCAAATAACCTGGGAGGTGTACCGGAAGTGATGACGAATGGCGCGGAAGGATTTCTCACTCCGCCCGAAAATCCGCAAGCTGTGAAAGATGCCATAGAGAAGGTTTTATTGAACGATAACCTGGCGCGATCAATGGGAAGGGCTGGTAAAATTCGTGCAGCAGATTATTCGGTTTCCTCTGTTTCGCAGCAGCTTTTTTCGATGTATCAACAGTTATTATAATGATGATCACTGAACCTGAAATGAGTTCATCACCCCAATATCGAGGCTTATGCGGGGTTTTAGCCAGTCTGGATTTAACCCAGCCTGAAAGCATAGTGGTCATTAAACCGGAAATAAAAGCACTGCTTGATTCCTTTTCTGAATTAGATTGGGATTTATTTGTTCATATGGCTAAAGCAGAGGGAGTAGCGCCGTTGACGCATTTTGCACTTTCTCGTTCTACATATAAGGCACCTGAAGCTGTAAGCCAAAAATTAAGTCTGGAGTACTACAAATCAGCCGCTTTCAACCAGATGATTTTAGAAGAAATGGGAAAAGTAGTACAGACATTGACCGAAGCTAATGTTTCGGTGGGAGTGCTTAAAGGAGCTGCATTGGCAATTACGATCTATCCTGATCCGGCACTCCGCCCTATGACTGATTTGGATTTGTTGGTGAAAATTGAGGATTTTGAAAAAGCAAAGGGATTGATTCTCTCAATGGGATATCATGAAACAATCCCTGAAATAACCAAGGGATTCAACCGATTTGCCGGATACCATAGCCAATTAAATAAAAGTGATAACCCTTCGATTAAAATAGAATTGCATTGGAGTCTTGTTGCAGGAGAAAATGATGTTCGTTCTCCTAGTGCAGGTTGGTTTTGGCAAAATATATATTGGGGTGGATGCCCGGTACATTATGGAATCTCAATAGCAAAGCTTCAAATGTTATCTAAAGAGGCGCTATTATTATATTTAGCTGGGCATCTCATCCTTCAGCATGGAAAAGCTGCCAGCAGGATTATCTGGTTCTACGACATTGCGCTAATAATCAAATCCTGGAAAAGTGAACTTAACTGGTATATTTTATTCGAAGAAGCGGATAAGTTGGGATATCTTCCGGTGTTGCGATTCGTAATTGAGAAAATCAACACGGAATTTGAAGTACATTTCCCAATTAATGAAATCCCAAAAGGAAAATTTATTTCCAATTACAGAACTGAATTTCTTGTTAATCTATTATGGAAAGGAAAATCAGGAAGGTTAATCAATGCATTAAGTCGATTGATTGCCACAAGAGGATGGAAAAAGCTGTATTTATTGATTGGATATTTTTTCCCCGATGTAAACTATATGCAATGGCGATATCGTTTTCAGAATCGCTGGCAGGTTATATATTATTATCCATTACGCTGGATTCAAATGTTCATCAAGGGTATGCGGACAATCGTTGAGCGTTGGGTATAGCAATGAGTAATGAATCTAAAAATCAGACGGTAATTTATATTATCGTTGTTGCAGCGATAACCTTATTCATCACTTTGGGCGGGTTTACATCAGTTATTAATTCCATTGCTAATATCTTGTGGTTGAAAAAGGCAGCAGTAAATGGTCCTGACCCGCGGTTGATTTTTCCTTTAGGTATTTGTGGTGATGATTCGTCATTATCAGTAGCAATTGAACATCAAACTCCCAAACCTGCTTCGAAATATTTAGCAGGGTTAGCCATGTTAAGAATGGGGGATTTAGCAAATGCCGAGCAATTATTAAAACAAGCCATGGATGAAGGTATATCGCCTTATTCAAGTCCTTATGCGTTGGGTGTGGTTTATCATTTACGGGGGAAGGATGCAGCACAAATTTGGCAAAAGAATAGCGATATTATTCGAATGCAAAGGATGGGGAATGCTTGTGAGCTGGCGGGCAATAATGAATTGGCATCAGATTATTACCGCTTTGTCTTGGATAACTTGAAATCATCGAATATAAATCTTGATAGAGAAATTTACAGAGAGATAGTTTTATTTTTTGCACAAACGACGGATGAGGAATCCTTTAATAGAGCATATCAATCTTATATTTCATTGGCAGATTCCGACTCACTTGAATATTATCGCACATTGGCAACGGTATGTAGAGATCATGGACAGCCATTGCGCGCCCTGGAATATTATCAGGTTGTATTAGAAAGAACGCCTGATGATGATAATGCCTGGTGGAATGCAGGGAGAGTATATCAGGCATTAGAAGATTATGAGACTGCTAGGGAATATTATCGGAAGGCGGATGAGTTAAACCCGAACACACCTTTGTATTATATATATATCGGGAATACTTATTTATTTCAAAAGCAATATGATAAAGCTGGGGAATGGCTGGAGAAAGCCATTGATATCGATCCAATGAATACATGGCCGAAAACTAGTTTGGCTCAAGTACGTATTGGGCAGAAACAGTATGATGAAGCGTTCAATCTGGTCATACAAGCGATCGAATTAAAACAGCAAGATTATGCATATGCCTTAGCGTCTGATATTTTATTTCAAAAACAGAATTACTTATCGGCTCGTGATTACTTATTGAAAGCTTTAGAGCTAAATCCTGAACGAATAAATTATCTATACAAGTTGGTTTTAATTTGCGAAAAATTAAAGGATGAGGCTTGTGTTTTAGACACATATCAGAAAATTGATCAAATTGAACTTAATAACAAGAATAAATAAAAGTTCGATGAAGAAATTCGCAATAAACGATGAAAAAATCATTGATAACGTTATTGACCTATCATTTTTAGCGAAACAATTGGCGTTTGTTTCTTAATCTCCCATTACCTTGATTAATAGCCCTACATGTTAAATAAATTATCTATCACGTTTTTTACATCGATTTTTTCATTAGTTGCGAATATTATTAGTGGAATTATTACAGCGCGTTTATTAGGACCTGCAGGTAAAGGTGAGCTGACGGCGATAATTTTATGGCCGAATTTTCTTGCCGCAATTGGAAATTTTGGGATAACCGAATCAATCATTTATTACTCTGGAAAAGAAGAAAAGAATAAAATATCTATAATATTAACGAACGGTGTAGTATCGGCAATAATTCAAGCAATCCCCTTCATGATTATTGGTTTCATTGTTATGCCGTATCTCATGAATTCATATTCGCAACATACAATAACTTGGGCAAGAATATTTCTAATTTTTATTCCGATTAACCTGTTAACTCTAAATCAACATGGGATTGTTCAGGGATTATTAAAGATCCATGCGTATAATTTTGGACGTATTATTGTAAGTTGGGGTTATACAATAGGACTTATTTTAATATATGTTTTTAATCAAGTTTCTGTTAACTGTTGTGTAATCTCTTTACTTATTTCCAATATACTAACATTGATATATCTAATTTTATATTCAATGAAACAAGGTTGGCTAAAATGGGATATAAATTGGAATATTTTGCAGAAAATGTATGGGTTTGGAATAAAAGCGCACATTGGAAACATTTCGTCGATGCTGAATTTGCGCTTAGACCAGATGGTCATGGCAATCTGGTTGCCTCCGAAATTATTGGGTTTTTACGTGGTGGCGGTAACATTTAGCGGCGGATTAAACTTGATATCATCTGCAATAGCGACGATAGGTTTTCCCTCAATTTCCATGTCGACTCAATTTAATGATCAACGAGATAAGATTCCTCGATATTTCCGGCTAAATTTTTGGACTTGTTGCTTGGGTGCATTGGTCATGATATTCATTACCCCGTGGATACTGCCTGTCTTATTTGGTGAAGCCTACGAGTCTTCTGTGCCGGTTGCACAGATATTAATTGTTGCTGCCTTTTTTTCCGGGTCTAATCGAGTATTAGCAGCAAGTATAAAAGGGTTAGGCAGACCAATTATTTCAACATATGGCGAAGTAATTAGTTTAGGGATCACTATTATTTTATTATATTTTTTATTGCCAAGATTTCTCATTATGGGAGCTGCTGTTGCTTCACTTATAGCATATTCGATTTCATTTTTATACTTATGTTATTTTTTATTGCATAATCAGCAGTTGTCATTGAAAAAGATGATAGTTCCACAAATTGAAGATGTTAATTTAATAAAAAATCTAGTCAATCAAAGATTTTACTTTAGTAAAAGATTTATAAATTAAAAAACAATATATTTTAGAATGACAGAAAAAAAGCCAATTAAATTCTTGAAAAACGATTGGAAAGCTATAGTCGCCATTCTTGGTTCACGTGGACATTATTCAGTTCCAATAACTTTTGCTAAACATGAGAAACTAGAATTATTTTACACAGATTGGTATTTTTATTGGGGAATGAATAAAAAAATTCGAAAACAATTTATTAATTCGCCGATGAAAATATTGAGAATAATATCGACGAGATTTGATCCACGTTTGCCGATAAAAAAAGTCAAGAGTTTTAGTTTAACAGGGTTGCTATTTATTATCGCTTTACGATATATTCATGCCCCAAAAATTAGAAATTATATTTTTCTTCTTCGAGGATTTTGGTTTGGAAAATCGATAACAAAATTTGGATTTACGAATGCATCTTTTGTATATGGGATAAATAATGAAAGTGTTGAATTATTTAGTGGTGCAATAAAATGCGGATTAGCCTGTGTTTTGGAACAATGTAGTGCGCCATATAAAATCCGTCAGGAATTATTACTTGAAGAAACCTCGTTATGGCAAAATTGGCAAAAAGGAAAAAGCTCGGTAAATTTTACAGAATTTATTCATAGAGAAGAAAAAGAATGGAAAATAGCAAATGTTATTTTATGTGGTTCAAAATTCGTAGCTGAAGGATTAATAAATTGTGGAGTCTCCTCTGATAAGTGCAAAATCGTACCATATGCAGTGGATGTTGATCAATATTATCCCCGAAAACTTGACCGTGAAAAACGTAATGATCGATTAAAAATCTTATTTCTTGGTGAAATTTGTCTTTTAAAAGGTATCCAGTATTTATATAATGCCATTGAATTATTAGATTCAAAATCCATAGAAGTACAAGCTGCGGGACTAATAACAATAAAACAGGATATTGCTAAAAAAATCGGCCGTAAAATTAATCTACTTGGATGGCTACCACGGTTGGAAATCAATCGATTATTGAATTGGGCAGATGTCTTAGTATTACCCAGTATTTGTGAAGGTTCTGCCATGGTTACCTATGAAGCCCTTGCAAGTGGCGTTCCAGTTATAACCACTCCAAATGCCGGATCCCCTGTTCAAGATGGCGAGACCGGTTTCATTGTTCCAATCCGTGATGCACCTGCAATTGCAGATAGGTTATTAAGGTTAATGAAAGACCCTCAATTACTTCATCAGATGAGTCAACAAGCAAGGAAATTTGCTGAAGAGCAACTATCATGGGATGCTTACGCAATCCGGCTATTATCGGCGTGTGAATCGGTGTTATGAAC
>JAAZNS010000331.1 GCA_012798185.1 Chloroflexota bacterium
ATTCATCTAATCGAAACCTTCCGAAATTTCCGCTTTCTGGTTGAGCAATACGGCATCAACAGGTATCATCCCCAGGGGGAAAAAGCTGCCGAATATCTTTTTTCCTGCCAAACCGATGAGGGAGATTTTCGCGGCATCTTAGCCAACCAATATGCCACCTACTATACCGGCGCCATCATGGCACTGCTCATCCAGGCAGGCTATGGCGATGACCCGCGCATCGAAAAAGGCTTTCAATGGCTGCTATCCATGCGCCAGGATGATCTGGGCTGGTCCATCCCAATGATCACCCACAAGCTCAACCGGGAAACACAATATCGCCTGTCTTCCGAATATGCGGAGCCTCTCCAGCCGGATCGAAGCAAGCCATTCAGCCACAATGCCACGGGGATGATCTTGCGCGCTTTTGCCGTTCATGAGCGTTATCGGTATTCCGAAGCAGCCCGCACCGCAGCTTATCTTTTAAAATCGCGCTTTTTTAAAGAAGATGCTTACACATCTTTTAAAGACGCAAGTTATTGGGTGCGCTTTGAATATCCTTTCTGGTGGAATAATTTAATTTCGGCGCTGGATTCGATGTCACGTTGTGAGTTGCCCAGGGATGATACACAAATCCGACCGGCGTTGCATTGGCTGATTGAGCATCAACAGGAAGATGGGTTGTGGAATGTGACCTATGCCAAAAATCAAGTAAAGGAAAATGCAAAAACCAGGGAAATTCGTTATTGGATCACGCTGGCGATATGCAGGATATTCCGAAGGTTTTCTGGGTGAGAGTTGCCCCCTGCCAACCACCCCCATTTTCGTTCAATGAAAACGGGGGTGGAGAGATTA
Organism: Chloroflexota bacterium; assembly: GCA_012798185.1. GTDB lineage: Bacteria > Chloroflexota > Anaerolineae > Anaerolineales > UBA4823 > JAAZNS01. The sequence goes on from JAAZNS010000331.1 coordinate 835, forward strand.
ACTTCCCCCCATTTCTGTCTTTGAAATGGAGGGAATAACAAGAGGGGATTCTACTTCAGCTCATAACTCACGCTGACCTCTGCCTTTACCGAAATCTGCCCCAAGCTGATCGGTTCATCCCCTGAGCCGCCCGCCAATTCACCGCTGGGGGTTGAATTTTGAACAACATTCTGCGCCCACAAGTTCTGATTGCGCCCATACCACCAACCGTTGTAATACGACCAGCTGTTTTCATTGATACTCATCACACAGCCCTTCTCGGCTCTGGCAGCAGCCGCCAATGCCTGCGCCTTTTCATCAGCTGCCTGCATGGCTAATTGACGCGCCTGATCGCGGTATTTACGCAGCTCGCTGGTATAGAATTCCACATTGAGCACCTGATTCGCCCCTGACTTCAACGCAGCCGCAATGACTGTGCTGGCTTTCTTTACATCCCGCACCGTTACCGCCACGACATTGTTGATTCGGTATCCCTTGATATACAGCGAGTTGTAGTCATCGTAAATCGGCTCGATCACGTAAGTATCTGTGGCGATATCTTTGGCATCTATCCCCTGAGCTCTTAAGGCATTGATTACTTTCTGAATAGCTTTGGTATTTCCAAGCTCTACGTCATCGATCGTCGCCCCATTCGACTGTACCCCCAATTGAATCATCGCCCGGTCGGGTGTCACATTGATCATCGCTGAACCAGTAACCTGCACGGATCTGCTTGCATCGCAAGTTGACGGCTGGCTGGTTGGGCTGGCTGGCGCAGCCTGAACATTTATTCCAGGCAATCTAACCCAAAGCAGCAGAAAGATCACCACAGTAGTCAGCATGGCAATAATTAAATTGTATATTTGTTTCATAAAAAACCTCCTGTAGGGCATTTTTAATTATCTTAGCTTTTCCCCCTGTCAGGATGGTGTCAATTTTCAGTCATTTTCCGGGTATTTTTTGCAGCTGGCAGCCAAAACCTCAGGGTTGTTCCTTGAGAAGGCGCACTTTCAGCATCGATTTGCCCGCCATGCGCTATGACCAAAGCACGCGCAATTGCCAGCCCCAATCCCACCCCTCCAGTTTGACGGTTGCGGGAAGGGTCGGCACGATAAAAACGCTCAAAAATATGAGGCAAATGATTTCCGGGAATACCTGGTCCACAATCGTGAACCGAGCAATGGCACACCTCGTCATCTCGCCACACTTCGACAATGATTTCCGACCCGGGAGGACTGTATCGAATGGCATTGTCGAGTAAATTGTCGAGCACCTGCGCCAGCCGGTCGGAATCCGCTTCAACGATAACAGGTGTTTTAGAATCCGATTCCGACATTTCGATATGCACATGGCTGCAGCTGGCTAAGGCACCGAAATGCTGGCAGCGTTCTCTTACCAATTTTCTCAGGTCAAGCATCTGGATTTGCAAGTTTAACATGCTCGCGTCGGCTCTGGTTAGAACCAGTAAATCGTTGACTAGGCGGATTAAACGATCGGTTTCCCATGCCATGGATGCCAGCAACGAGGTACGCCCTTCGATATCATCGATTGCACCGTCTTCCAGGGTTTCAACAGTACCCTTGATAACTGTCAATGGGGTGCGCAGTTCGTGAGTGACATCGGCGACAAAAGCATTCTTGATTTGATCTGCCTGGAGTAAACTTTCGGTCATAACATTGAACGACTTTCCCAAGTCATTCATTTCTTTAATACCGGTATCAATATTGGCTTTCTGGTTTAAATTGCCTGTGCTGATTGTGCCAGCAATGCTGGCAATATTTTCAATAGGTTTAGCAATGCGCTGGGCTGTGAATATTCCAAAACTCAACACCAATAGACTTGCAGCCAGACCAGCCAGAATAAAATTAAGCAGCAATTTATCGGGGATACCCGAAGCAGGCAATGGCATTGCCAGGTAAACCAAGCCAGTTACACTGCCATCATCTGCCAGGATGGGTGCTGCAGCATATAACACCCGCTGGTTTTGTGCAGTTGTCACTTTTCGAATGGCTGTAGACGATCTGCCTTGCAAAGCCTGTTCGATTTCAGGGCGGGCGATCAATTCTTGGGAAGAGATATATGCTTGGTTTTCAGCAGGCGGTGCTTGCAGCTGGCTCGATTTTTCTATGGCAGGCAAACCAATAATCACCGTCCCTTGTTCTCCCAAAACCCGGCTATGAATTCCAGGCATGACATTGAGTGCCTGGGAATATGGTTCGGCAGCTGTATTTGGCAGCGGCTGACCCCGCAGCGCTTCAGCGGTGATTTCTGCCTGAGCCAATAGATTCTTTTGCTGGGTTTGAAGATAAAGGGCTTCCACCGACCGCCACGCCAGGATTCCCGCCAGCGCCATACCTAGCGCCAGGATAACCAGATAACTTAAGACCAGACGTGTGCGGATGGGGGTTGTCATCGTTACAGGGTGAGACGGTAGCCAACGCCGCGTACCGCTTCGATGCAATCGGCTTCGGCAGATGCCTGGCGCAGTTTGGCGCGCAGGCGTTTGATTGCACTATCCACCGCCCGGGTATCACCGACGAATTCATATCCCCAGGCTTGTTCCAGCAGGCGTTCGCGCGTCAGCACGCGGCGGGCATTACTCAGCAGCAAGCTCAACAAATCAAATTCCAGGCGCGTTAATGGTAAGACAGCATCTCCTACCATGACAACGCGGCTTTCCACATGCAGCTGCAACCCCCCTTTTCCGAATAAAATTTTAGCTGGTTCGCCGGAATGCTGATCCGATTTAACCCGGCGTAATACAGATTTAATCCGCGCCAATAATTCTCTCACGCTGAATGGTTTGCACACATAGTCATCTGCGCCAAGCTCTAAACCAACCACTCGGTCAATCTCCTCTCCCATGGCGGTCAGCATAATAACCGGCACATCACTGGTTTTGCGCAGCTGGCGGCAAACCTCCAGTCCGTCCACCCCTGGCAGCATCAGATCGAGTAGGATCAAGTCGGGATTAGATTGATGTGCCTTCATTAACGCTTCTCCCCCATGGTCAGCCACAATCACCTCATAACCGGCTTTACGTAAATTATAAGCCAGCAATTCGGTTACCGAAGGTTCGTCATCTACGACGAGGATACGGGCAGGCATATCCATGAGGATAACATAAATTTGTGGCAAAATGGTGTCAGGAATATATCAAAAGAATACCTTCACCAGCTTGAGCGCTTTTTGTTTCCAGGGAAGCCGGTGCGTTACCCCCTCCACATTCTCAAATTTATTCTTATTGGCTAAATACCAGTGGAAATTTCGCAATAATGCTTCTTTATTGGAATATTTAGGTTTGAAGCCCAGCATTTTTTGAGCCTTCTCGATGGATACAAACGAATCCTTGGAAGCTGTTTCGTAAATCCACGGGTAGAGGGGCGATAATTTGAGTGCCTCTAAAACTTTCAATGCCCACACCACCGGCGTGGCGGGGAAAGTGATGATGTGTTTACCGAAGCCCGCCTCATCTAATACAGCCTGATAATCCTGTTTCATGGTGGTGAATTCAGCCGCGCCGATGTTGAACGTATCATTGACCACAGCTTCATCCAAAGTCATGCAGGCGTGGATGGCTTCGCATAAATCTTCCACATCCAAAAACTGATAGCGGTTCTTACCGTTGCCAATCATAGGAAAGTTCTTTCCCTGGCTCGCCCATTCGTAAAAAATGGCAAACACGCCCAAGCGCTCTGGTCCTACAAAAGACTTAGGGCGCAAGATCGGCACACACATGCCCTGTTGTCTCGCTTTGATGCACAATTCTTCTGCCTGCACTTTAGCGTTGCCATAGGGTCCCACACCGCTCACCGGGTCACTTTCGTAAAGCGGGTGATGATCTGGAACGCCATATACCGCGGTGGTGGAAACATGGATAAAGCGTTTAACACCAAACTCTTGCGCTTGTTTTAATAATATCGATGTCCCTTCGACATCAGTGGAGTAAATATCTTCCGGTGTATATAAAGGCAATGCCGCGGCAGTATGTATGACGATCTCAGCCCCCGCCATGCTTTGTCTGACATCTTCGGGATGGCGGATATCCCCTTGTAAGAAATTGATCTTATCCCGTTCAGGATAATCAAAATCGACTAGATCAATTCCGGCAATATCGTTATATCCATGCGCTAAAAGATAACGCACCAAATTAATGCTCAAAAAACCGCTGATCCCGGTGATGTAAATTTTCATAATCATTCTCCAATTCCGCTATCCGTAAAAAACCATAACCATTTTATATCAATTTTTGTGACCATTGAAAATCTATCATATTTCTTAATCACCTGCATACAATTCTCATTGAAATAACGATTTATTATTTATTTTATACTGAATTGGATGACAATTGTCCCTTGAATTACACGATTTTATACATTGGGAAATATCTTAGCTTTCAAGCATAATGATAACGAATTTATAAAAATAAACCTGCAGATAAGAAAAAATCAGGGTGATTTCTCATGAGAACTCGTATCTCTTCAGCCTCAGTGCGAGGTGATTTTGTTTCACAAATAGAAACGATCAGCGGGCAAAGCCTGCTGGCGTGTAACCAGTGCGGTAAATGCAGCGCAGGTTGTCCGGTCGCCTTTAGCCTGGATATCTTACCTAATCAAGTGATCCGCTTGGCGCAGCTAGGCATTCAGGATGTGCTCGAATCGCAAACCATTTGGACTTGTGCAGCCTGTCTAACGTGCGTCTCGCGCTGCCCCAAGGGCATTGACCTGCCTCGTGTTATGGAAGCGCTGCGACTTATTCAAATGGAAAAAATGGGTAACGCCATCGAAACCACATCCATCCCAGAAACGATGGTAGCAGAAGTCCCTCAACTCGCCCTAATTGGCGGATTTCGTAAATACAGCAAATAGTGAGGCATAACCAATGTCTATCGCATATTTTCCCGGATGCACATTATCTACCAAAGCGACCGGATATGATGTTTCTGGTCGAGCAGTCGCCAAGGCATTGGGGATGCCCCTGGAAGAATTACCCGAATGGCAGTGCTGCGGCGCTACCTTCCCCCTTGCCACTGAAAACAGTATGGCGTTGATTGCTCCCACGCGGTTACTAGCCCAGGTACAAAAATCTGGCGGTAAAGTAACCACTTTATGTGCTATCTGCTTTCATGTACTGCGGCGCAGCCAAAATTTCCTGGAAACCCATCCAGAAATGCTAGAACGCATTAATTGGTTCACCGAAGAGCCTTATGATGGAAAAGCTACCGTCACACATTTTCTTGAAATCCTACGTGACGAAATCACCTGGAAAGGGTTGTCCGAGAAAGTTACTAATCCGCTTAAGGGGTTAAAAGTAGCCCCTTATTATGGCTGTTTGCTGCTTCGCCCGCCTGCTGAAATCAAATTAGATGATCCCGAAAATCCAACCATCTTGCATGATTGCCTTAAAGCGTTAGGTTGTGAGGTGATCGATTTCCCTTATCAAAGCGAGTGTTGTGGTTCGTATTTAGCGGTTAGCAAACCCGAGCTGCCCGGCAAACTGGCTGCCGAAATTCTAGCCTCTGCCCGCAGGCATAACGCCCAGGCGCTGGTAACAGCCTGTCCGCTGTGCCAGTTTAACCTGGATTATCCTCAACGACCTGAACACCAGGTGTTAAACGGCAACGAGATCCCTGTATTGTATTTTACCCAGCTCATGGCGGTGGCATTAAACCTCGAACCCGATCTTTGGGGAATGGATAAACATTACATCGATCCGAAACCATTATTCGAAAAGTATCAGGTATCAGCAACAAGTAATATCTAAAAAAACCTGGCACCTCATTACCTAATAACGAGTAACGAATATCTTATGATTGAACGAGCATTAGTAATCGGCGCAGGAATTGCAGGAATACAAGCCGCTTTGGATATCGCCAACAGCGGTTACGAAGTGGTGCTGGTGGAGAAAGAACCTTCGATTGGCGGGCATATGGCGCAGCTTTCAGAAACTTTCCCTACACTGGACTGCTCGCAGTGCATTTTGACCCCCCGCACGGTTGAAGTGGGGCACCATGAAAAAATCCGCCTCTATACTTACAGCGAAATCGAATCGATCCAAAAGGACAGCAATGATGGCGATTTCAATGTAACCATCCGCCGCCGGGCTGCATATATCGATTGGGATAAATGCACCGGCTGTGGCGCTTGTCAGGAAAAATGCCCGTTTAAAGTCGAATCGATTTTCGAACGCGGCATTGGTCCCCGGAAAGTGGTCTATACACTATCTCCGCAGGCAGTGCCCAACAAGCCGGTGATCGATGCAGAAAACTGCCGTTATCTGCAAAGCCTTTGGGATATACAAGCCGGGCGCATTCCAGCAGTGGATAAAAACGGCAACCCAGCCAAGCCGAAATGCGGTGCCTGCCTCAAGTTTTGTCCTACTGAAGCGATCGACTTTGAACAGAAAGATAGCCTGATCGAAGAGAAAGTCGGCGCGATTATTGTTGCCACCGGTTATGATTTGTTCCCTCAGAACCGCTTACCCGAATATGGCGGCGGAAAAATTCCCGACGTGGTGGATGGATTAGCCTTCGAGAGGCTGCTAGCGGCATCTGGTCCAACTGCCGGTAAAGTGTTGCGCCCATCGGATGGAAAACCGCCGCTGGAAGTGGTATTCATTCAGTGCAGCGGTTCTCGCGATCCCGAGCGGGGCGTGCCCTATTGCTCCAAGATTTGCTGTATGTACACTGCCAAACAGGCGATTCTATATAAACACCGTATACCGCAAGGTCAGGCTTATGTATTTTATATTGATGTGCGCGCTGGCGGTAAAGGTTACGAAGAATTCCTAAACCGGGCGCAGGAAGAAGATGGTGTGGTTTACCTGCGCGGCAAGGTGAGCAAACTCTTCCGAGAAGGCGATAAAATCATCGTCAAAGGCGCCGATACCCTCAGCAACCGCACGGTAGAGATCGCTGCAGATATGGTGGTGCTGGCAACTGCGGTCATCCCACGGGCTACCAGCCGAAAGATCGCCGAAATGCTAAATTTAGAGATGGATGAAAACGGCTTCTTCACTGCCAGCAATGAAGAACTAGAGCCGGTAGTCAGTGCAGAACCGCGTATTTTCCTCGCCGGCACCGGGCTTGGTCCTAAAGACATCCCCGAAACAGTAGCGCAAGCCAGTGGAGCAGCCGCTAAGGTTTTATCCATGTTCCAACGTGAAAAGGTGACCGCATGAGTAAAATAGGCGTTTTCGTTTGTCATTGTGGTCATAATATCGCCAGTACAGTTGATGTACAGCGAGTGGTTGATGAAATTCAAAAACAGGGCGATGTCGCTTTTGCCATCGATTATAAATATATGTGCTCCGACCCAGGTCAGCAATTGATCCGCGAGAGTATCGAAAAATATGGGTTAGATGGCGTGGTTGTCGCAGCCTGTTCACCCGCAATGCATGAAACCACTTTCAGGAAAACGGTCAGCACCGTGGGGTTGAATTCATACCGCTGCGAGAGTGCTAACATCCGTGAACAATGCTCATGGGTGCACCAAAATGATAAAGAAGAAGCTACAAACAAAGCAATTGCCATAACCCGTTCGATCGCCGAAAAGGTATCTGGTAATGAAGAACTTGAATCGCTGGTGCTGCCGCTCACCCGGCGTACACTGGTGATCGGCGGCGGCATAGCCGGCATGCAATCCGCACTGGATATTGCCGATGCCGGTTACCCGGTGATCTTGGCGGAGAAATCTGATCGATTGGGCGGCAAGATGGCGCGCCTTTCTGGCACGTATCTCAATTTCGATGCTGCACCAGATCTATTGGAGAAAAAGATCAACCAAGTTACCCATCACCCAAATATTCAAGTCTTATTGAATGCAGATGTTACAGAAGTTTCAGGGTATGTGGGTAATTTTCAAGTAAAAATCGTAAGCAGTGAACAGAAAGAAGTAAACCATGATGGAAGCATCGATGAACCACCGCTTACCCCTAATACTTCACCGTTTTCCTTCGATGTAGGCGCCATTATTGTCGCTACCGGTTGGGATCGCTATGACATGTCTAAGTTGCCCGAATATGGCGGCGGACTCATCGCTGATGTGATCGACGGCTTGGCATTTGAAGAAATGCTCAAACCCGGTAATGAAATCCGCCGTCCCTCGGATGGCAAGGTGCCGCAGGAAATTGTATTTGTACAATGTGCCGGTTCTCGGGATAGAGAACGCGGCGTCCCCTATTGTTCTAAAGTGTGCTGCATGTACGTCGCTAAACACGCTATGTCTTACAAAGAGCGTGTTCCATACGGACAAGCGTACATTTTCTATATCGATATCCGTTCGGCAGGCAAGAATTACGACGAATACGTTCAGCGGGCAATGACCGATCACCACGTCCTTTACCTGCGCGGTAAAGTGAGTAAGATTTTCCAGGAAGGCGACAAGGTGATAGTATGGGGCGCCGATACCTTGAGCGATCGCACGGTGGAGATTGCTGCCGATTTGGTGGTCTTGG
>JAAZNS010000332.1 GCA_012798185.1 Chloroflexota bacterium
GTCAGTCGCCTTAGTCCGCTGGGCCATCACTCCATGTATTCATTTATAGCACGGGCATTTTATCATAGACAATGCGGAGATGCAACTTCATCTCACAGCGTATATAGAAAAACAAGTGAACCTAGAAAAATTTCACTTGTCTGTTGTAATCCGAACTTGAGGCAATCCTCTTGACAAAATAGAACTTTTGTTCTATTATTATAGATGATTAGCACAAATATTCTAGTATGGATAACCCATTTTTCCCATAGGAGGTCGATCATGACCACAACCACGCTTAAAAATTTCAATTTTGGTTTCTGGACTCACCGCATCCGCATCAACCGGGGATTGACTTTTGGTTTGATCCTTCTCACAGCGCTGATTGCCTTCGAAGCATTTAATTACAGCACCACAGTATTTGCATTGCGAGATCTGCTTGGAAATCTTGAATTCCTAACCATTCCCTGGGCGACGATTTTAGCTGTCGCATTTTGCGGCATCGACTTTGCCGGCATTGCCCGCCTGTTCACTCCCGAAGAGGGCGCTGAGGTCACCCATGAGATCTGGTATCTCTTCGGCGCCTGGCTGCTGGCTGCCACCATGAATGCGATGTTGACCTGGTGGGGTGTATCGATAGCCATTCTTAATCATCAATCGTCCGGTGATCTTGTAATCGCCCGCGATACCATGCTCCGTGTTGTACCCATCTTCGTGACAGTATTAGTTTGGTTAATCCGGGTTCTGATTATCGGTACCTTTAGCGTAGCAGGCAGCCGTTTGTTCAGCCAGGCTGAGCGTAAATTTATGCCTGAACCAAGCAATAATCACATCTATGCTAAACCAGTTTCTACTGCAGCTGCTTTTGGGCGCAATGGCGCCAGTGCCCCTCAGGCGAGCTTTCGCTCCGCACCTAAACCAGCTATGAACAGTAATGATACTGGATATTCCCGTAGTGAACCCACTTATCAGGCTGTTGCTATGAGCAGCGACAGACAATCCAGTAATTCTATTGTCAGAAAGTAAGTCAATTATAAAAGGGGGGCAGGTTATTTCGAAATTACGTGCCCCCCTCGATCTCCCCTTCTTCCTGACAATTATCAGTTGCTAATGGCAACCATACCCTGAAAGTTGAACCTTCCCCAAGTTTTGAATCAACTTCAATCGTTCCATTATGGTTGCGCACTATCCAATAAGCGATGGATAGACCAAGTCCAAATCCTTTCCCCTGCTTAGGTCGTGTACGCGATTTTTCCCCCCGATAAAATCGATCGAATATATACGGTAAATCTTTCTCGGGTATTCCAGGACCGTTATCGCGCACAGTAATGCGCGCCCTCTCTCCAATTTTTCCTACGCCCACTACGACCTCGCCATCCGTCGGGGTATAGTTAATGGCGTTACTGATCAAGTTTACAAGAACCTGCTTCAATTTATCTTGATCGCCGCACACTAACACTTGATCGATATCACCCAATTTCAATTGTACTTTGCCCCTGGCAAAAACCCGCATTTGCTGCATTACTTCAAGTAGTAATGAATCTAACTCAATGAGATGCATCGCTAGAGGTAATTTTCCCGATTCTGCTTGTGCCAGCAGCATTAGGTCTCCCACCAGTCTGGTCAAACGGTCGACTTCGCTCTCTATGCTGTCGATCGATTCATAATCTACCGTATCGATCCGGCGCATTAAATCAACATTCCCTTTAATCACCGTCAAAGGCGTTCGCAGTTCGTGGCTTACATCCGCCAGGAATCTTCTTTGGGTGTGGAATAAATTTTCCAAACGACTCAGTGTTTGATTGAAAGCATGGATAAGCTGACCAACTTCGTCATTGATTGGGCCTTGATATGGAATTCTTCTGGAAAGGTCGTCGGCTCGTGTAATTTGCAAAGCAGTTGTAGTGACATCCTCAAGAGGTGCCAGAGCCTGCCGCGTGCTTACCCAGCTTGCCACCCCGGCAATGCCCATCGATACTACCAAACCCAATATCAACACAATGAGTAATGACTTTTGGGTAGTATCGACTACCGCCAGGCTGGTACCCACTTGAATAGCACCGATTTGCCTGTCTCCTATAACCAATGCCACAGTCAATACCCGTAAATGCGTGTTTCCGAAATCTGTTACCAGAACGATATCTTTTACCTGGGTTTCTGTTGATTGCAGGCTAGATTCATCCATTGCTTCATTCAAGTTACCGATATTTTGTGAAGCAAAGCGGAGTTTATTATCTCTATCCCACACTTGAACGAACACATCGGCTAAAAACTCTAAATTAGGCGAACTGGTCACTTCCAGCTCGCCATTTTCGTCAACGGTAATATTGGCGATAATATCCGAAGCGGTGTTTTTTAGTGTAGTATCGATCTGGTTAAGCAAACTGACGCGAATGGCACTATATATCGCCACGCCGAATAGAAGTAATATACCTCCCACAATCGATGTATATAAAAACGACAAGCGTGCGCGTAATGACATCGGTGAAAATTATCCGTTCTTCTAAACCTCAATCATCGAACTGATGATAATTTTTTAGGAGGCTTCCCGAATTACATAACCCATGCCGCGCACGGTATGAATCAAACGGGATTCCCCTTTTTCTTCCAATTTTTGACGCAGATAACGGATATAGACTTCGATGATATTACTCTCGCCGCCAAAATCATACCCCCAAACCCGGTCGAAGATAGTATCGCGAGTTAATACCTGCCGAGGATGCCTCATGAACAATTCAAGCAATTCATATTCTTTGGCAGTCAGAGCAATGACTCTATCGCCGCGGGATGCCTGGCGGGTGCCCGTATCGAGCGACAAATCTGCAAACCGCAAAATCTGCGGTCGGCTTGGTTGAGCTCTTCTCAACAACGCCCTCGCGCGAGCCAATAATTCATCAAGATTGAAGGGCTTGGTCATATAATCGTCAGCGCCTACATCCAGCCCTTGAATGCGGTCATTGATCGATTCTTTAGCGGTTAAAATCAATATCGGTACCGGTCCTCCGGCTCTTAACCGGCGGCATACTTCGAGTCCATCGATACCCGGCAACATCAGGTCTAACACCACCAAATCCGGCGGATTATCCCGCGCTAACGATAATCCTGTCTGACCATCCATGGCAGTATCTACCTGGTATCCTTCATATGCCAAGCCACGTCTTAATAATTTCAGAATAGCTTCGTCGTCTTCGATAACCAATACTCGCGCACTCATTTGTGCCCTCCTATTGTCTAAACTATACCATAACGTTATTAAAGAAAATAGATATCAAATATTTGTTTGTTCGCCGATTTGTTCAAATATTTCGAATTTCCTATGATTTTTTATGATTAATTTCATTATTTATTCTACACGCGTTATTCGATTATCTATAAATTCTTACACGCTTTGCGCAATGCAGCTATATTCTCGGCGACAGTTGAGGTGTGATTAAAAATAGCCGATCCCGCTACCACAATAGATGCTCCTGCTCTAACGACTTCAGCTACATTATCTGATTTTATTCCGCCATCTACTTCAAGTTCGATATGGGATAACCTGCCTTCATTAAGCATTTTCCGTAGACGCCGTATTTTTTTAGTACTACCAAGAATGTAAGATTGACCACCAAACCCCGGATTGACTGACATTAGTAAAATCAAGTCCACCAAGGGCAATACCTCTTCAATCGCAGTCAAAGGTGTTGCCGGATTCAAGGTGATCCCAGCTTTTGCGCCTTTTTCTTTTATATGTTGAATAGTGCGGTGTAAATGTGTGCATGCTTCGACATGCACATTCACGATATCTGCTCCAGCTTCGATAAAATCATCTAAAAATTGATCAGGATTACTTATCATCAAATGGACATCTAATGGGACATTGTTTTCCACTGCAATTGGCTTGATAGCTCTTACCACCGGCTGGCCAATAGTAATATTGGGAACGAAATGTCCATCCATCACATCGACATGGATAAACTCAATTCCGGCAGCGCAAGCTTCTCGTATCTGTGATCCCAGCCTTGAAAAATCGGCAGATAATATCGAAGGCGCAATCTTAATGTCCATTCTTTGCCTCCATAGTGTAAACGCCATTCGCTCCCGCCACAACAACCTGAGTTACCATATCAAGGAATAGACCATGTTCTAAAATCCCCGGCCGTTTCGATAATCGATCAGACAGCTCATAAGGATCAGGAATGCCATTTTCAAAATAACATTTCACCAAATAATTACCGTTATCGCTGATGACGATTTCGCCATTATCTTCAACCCAGAACTCCGCTTTACAGCCCAGAGTATTTAGCCAATTGACATGTGCCTGCGCTTCAAAACGGATAATTTCAACAGGCAAAGGACAGCGTGTTCCCAGGCGTGGTACAATTTTACTTTCATCGACAATCACGATGAAACGAACAGCATTGATTTCCACGACCTTTTCCCGTAGACAAGCTCTGCCTAATCCTTTAATCAGATTTAAGTGAGGATCTACCTCGTCGGCGCCATCCACTGCTAAATCTAATACCGGATGTTTGTCCAATGAGGTTAGTTGAATGCCAAGCTGCTGAGCTTGTTTTTTTGTCGCTTCTGAGGTAGGTACTGCGACAATATCTTTTAGATTTCCCTTTTGAATTTGCTCCCCCAGCATATCGATAAAATAGGCGGTCGTCGAACCCGTACCTAATCCTAAAACCATTCCGCTTTGAACTGATTGTAAGGCGTATTGAGCTGCTTGTTGTTTCAGGTTCATTTTCAGGGTATCTCCTCAACA
>JAAZNS010000333.1 GCA_012798185.1 Chloroflexota bacterium
AGTCAATGGAAAATTCGCCTATGGTTACCTGCGCCCAGAAAAAGGTGTCCATCGGTTAGTCAGATTATCTCCTTTCGATGCTGCCCACCGCCGCCATACCTCCTTCGCCATGGTTGAAGTATTACCCCAAGTTGAAGATGATCATTCTATCGAGATTGACCCTAACGATTTGCGCATCGATACCTATCGTTCAGCAGGAGCAGGAGGACAAAACGTCCAAAAAAATGATACCGCGATCCGCCTCACGCATATACCCACAGGGATTGTGGTTACCTGCCAGAACGAACGCTCACAAATGCAAAATAAAGAAAATGCCATGCGTGTTTTGCGCGCCAGGTTATTAGAATTAAAACAACAAGAACAAGAAGCCCAGCTAGCAGAATTACGCGGTGAATTTCAAAAAGTGGAATGGGGCAGCCAGATCCGCTCATATGTCCTTCACCCATATCAGATGGTGAAAGATCACCGTACCGGATATGAAACCGGCAATGCCCAGGCAGTGTTGGATGGTGAAATCAACGGTTTTATACAAGCTTTCCTTCAATCAAAAATTGGAGAAAACAACAAATAAGGCAATTCATCTTGTAAAGATACATAATGATTTCGACCTTAAAAAATAAAATGCCAGGTAAACATCATAAGCTTTTTTCGATTCCGAAATGTTTCATCATCTTTTTGATGTGCCTGGGTTTTTTTTATTTATCGGGATGCGCTAAGCTGTCCGATCCGGAAACATCACAGACTTATCACAAAGACTCGATTGGAATTGTCGATCAGACACACACAGTTGAACAAACTTTTTATACCTCGCAGTTTCGAATCGATGGATTATATCTTTGGCTGGGGTCAACGCCAGAGAATAATTCTGGGAATGGCGTAATTTTTATCGAATTATATAATCCCGCTGAAGAGCCATCGCTTTATGCATCGGCTTCAATCAAGGCAGGAAAATTTCAGTTAGATCAACCTATTCATGTCGAATTTTCCCCGCTCCGGAAGGTAAAATCTAAATCATTTAAGGTGGTGATCCGATCATCTGGAGCTGCTATTCAAGTATTCGGTCGAGCAGAGGATGCCTATGCGCATGGTCGCGCATTCCAAGACTCTTACCCACTACCCGGTGATATCGCTTTCCGAATTATATACCAATACGATTTCGAATCATTTTTCCATGACATTCGTTCAACTTCTAACCATTTGAACCTGGTTACCGTCGCAGTTTTGTTTTTTTTCGTTCCGGGTTATCTACTTTTATCTGTAATAAAAATCAAGCAATTTTTTAATGTACCAGAAATCATCAGTCTATCGATTGGTTGGAGTATAACCCTTCCGGTTGTGATAATTCAATGGACGAGTGTTTTTCATTTCCGTTGGAATCAAAAACTTGTCTGGATCATCTATTTTTTCCTTGCACTTATTTGCATTCTTTATTTAGCAAGGTCAATGTTCAAGTCCATGAATGCCTGGTTGCTATCTCGCAACCTTTTTAAAGACGGGGTAATAAAAACCATCGAAAATGTACGGAAATATCGCATCTCACTTTGTTTACTTTGCATTTTCCTTATCACATTGATAATTCGGCTAATCATTATCCGCGATCTTGCAGCACCACCCTGGGTAGACCCAGTCCACCACGCGTTATTAACCCGTATCATCATGGAACAGGGACAATTGCCAAACACGTATAGCCCGTATGTTTCTGCTGATAATGCCCGGTACCATCCTGGCTACCACGCTATGTTGGCTGTTTTTCAATGGTTATCAGGATCAGATATGGTATCCGGAATGCTTATCTTCGGGCAAATTCTTAATGCTCTGATGGTGCTTTCAGTATTTCTTTTTACTGTATCTCTCACCCGAAATTCAAAAACTGGATTATTAGCGGCTTTAATCGCTGGTGTTTTCACACCTATGCCGGCATATTACACAAGCTGGGGGCGCTATACGCAATTAGCAGGGCTCGTGATCATGCCTTCTGCAATAGCTTTGCTTAGATTTTGCCTGACCCCAGATTTTATCCACATCGAAAAGAAATCAGTTCGCTTGTCAATTTTCTTTTCAACTGGAATATTGTGTGCAGGATTATTCATTACTCATTATCGAGTGATCGTTTTCTTGGGTTTATTCTTAGCTGCATGGTTTATGGTGAGGCATATCGGAAATTTAATTCGTCACCATAGCAAAAATATTATCATCCATGACTATTTAATAATCATGACCATTATTTTTATTTCAATGCTTATTGCAGCTCCCTGGCTGCAAGGCGCTCTCGCTGAGCTTATCTTGCCGAAAATAGAAAGCAGCCTAAAAGCCGATACATCATTTTTTGGTCATTCTTGGTCGTATTTAACAGCAGCCTCAGGTACATGGACGCTGTATTTGGCTTGTGCAGGAATCTTGTTGGGTATTTTCACCCGCAAAAGATTCGTCTGGGTAATAATCATTTGGGTTATCTTTTTGTTTCTTATGGCAAATTTAAATATACTTAGACTGCCCATGTCGGGTTTGATCAATAATACATCCGTGGAGATTTCGTTATTTTTACCAATTGCAGTTTTAGCTGGTTATATTTCGGAATCGATAATCGATAAGATCGGTACTTTTTTCCATGGAATATCTCATCTCGTTTATCTGGGAGTCGTAATCGTTGGAATTATCGTTTTATCCTTCATTGGTATTCAAAAAATTCTTCCCATTCTAAATCAGGATACCATATTAATGCGCCAGGCTGATCTTCCTGCAATGAAATGGATCGAAAAAAATATCTCCATAGACCAAACTATTCTAATCAATCCATTTCCTTGGGGATATGGGTTATATACCGGATCCGATGGAGGCTTTTGGATTACCCCGCTGACCGGAAGAAAAACCATACCCCCGCCGCTTCTCTATGGGTTTGATACCCGCAGAGAAATTATCCACAATGTCACTCAATTGGGCAAAGAAGCATTTCTAAAAGCAGCCAATCCCGTCGAGTTATATAACTTTCTTGTCATGAATGATATTCAATATATCTATATTGGAGTAAAGGGAGGAGAACTCTCCCCCTCTCGATTAAAAAACAGTCAGTTATTCAATCCAATCTATTCAAAAGATGGCGTATGGATATTTTCAGTTATTCAATGAGCGATAAATTTGTTCAAAAGACGATTTTTTATAGAAAAATGGTTAATCATCAAAAATGCACTTGACTATGCGAAAGCAAGCGGTGTGAGGTAGGGTTTTTAATGCAATGTTCCATTATTAATACAAGACAATTCATAACTTCCCAAATTTTTCTAAAGAAATATTTACGACAATATATAGAATGGGATTATTAAATACTTCAAAAGCATCAAAAACGTGATCCCCTAAAAATAAAATGTCCCTTGGTTAATACGGCTAATGATATGCTTTAAAACATTATCGATATCCACTTTATAACATCGAAAATAAAAAGAAGTACTTTGTTATTTTCGTAGAAAGGTTTAACAGGTCGATTTTTGTAAGTCCCCGTATAGATGCTTCTAGGAGAAATATGGCTTCAAACGATTTATATTGAAGAAAAGAACCGATTTCAACGTAAATTCGAGAGGCAAGCAGTGTTGTATTGGAGGAAATAAAAAAGCGCTTGGCCGGATAGGCTCCCCATCATCAGTTCCTTGCTGGTAAGTGGTACCTGATTCTCTACACTCAAGCGCAACATAAATATTTAAAAAATTGATATTGATAGCAATAAAAAAAGAGCCATTCGAGGCCGCCCACCACCTCAATCCTGCCAGTTTAACCAGCTGTGCTTTTGGGCAGAATACACCAATGGCTCAATGTTATTCTAGCATATTAAATTACTGATTTCAAAATTTTATTGTTACGATACGAAGACTTTTATTTTTCACGCTGAATTGTAATATTAAGTCCTTTCCACCCAACAAATATCCTCAAAAGGGAAAATCTGAGTTTTTATATTATCATAATAAAGTGACGGACCCTCTAGAGGAGGTTAGATAAGGCAGGGAGAATGAAAGATGATTTTGATGAATCATAGAGGCGTATTTTTATATTGCTGATATAGGTGGCAGAAGCCGAAATTCCCGAAATATATTTGCAGGGAACGAAAATGGTACAACACGCTCGAAAGTCAGCACCAATAACAGAACTGATGTGGCTGACGCCAAGAGTCAATCACAGAATGATTTGAACTAAAAAGATCCCCCGTTGTATTTTGAGCCTTTTGAAAATTTTTTTCACCAAGCATGTTACAAACATGCAAAAGTCCAACCCTTGACCCTCCATTTATTTAATCCTATACTTGTTTTTACTAGCAAAATAATAATAGTGAATATTAAGATGTTTCAGATACTCACGGGCGGAGTTTTTTATTCATTTTCGGTTTTTATTTCACCAATTAATTGACAGTCACAGATATTGAAGATAAACATTTTAATTTATTGTTTGATTTGTTGTAACACTTGCAACACGCTTCTACTATAGTGTGAATTATCCAATCATATGAGGTGTTAGTTGAAGTAGAATATTGTCAAAATAATCCATTTTGTTGTGCAATTCGCAACTAAAAAATATCGATTTGCTGATCACGCCATACTGTTTTTAGATATCCCAGATTTTTGGGGGATGGCGGCGAGGGGGAAGCTCCATCCCCATTTCAAATTGTAATTTTTTCATAACATCTAATAAAATCCTTCAAGTTTTCACATCCGAAAGGAGGCAAAATGGGATACGGCATGACCAAGGCTGAACGTTTGAGAGAAATGGAGAGGTTATATTTTCAACGCGCTTATAGCGATAGTGAGATGGCAGAGCGGCTTCAAGTAGACCGCACAACGGTTTTCCGAGATCGCCGGGAACTTGAAACGAGTGTGCCCTTCATCGAAGTTGAAAAAGGATGTTGGAAGATTGACCGCACTAAGTATTTGTCAGAAATTCGCATAAATTTAAACGAAGCATTATCGCTTTACCTGGCAGCCCGTCGAATTTCTCAACAAACACGCACCGCTCAACCTCATACAGCCAGTGCGCTGGAAAAATTAGCCCTCTGTTTAAAACAGCCCATGACGACGAGGATAGTCAAATCAGCCGACGCCATTCTTTCTCAGAATTTACAACCAGAAAGAATAAAACTCTTGGAAACCATTGCCCAAAGTTGGGTTGAAGGAATAAAACTTCGTATTCAATATCGCGGTTTGCAATCGCAACGATCACTAAATTATGTTATCAGCCCTTACTTAATAGAACCGTCCCCTTGGAGCGATAGCACCTATGTAATAGGTCACAGCGATGTTCATGGTGATATTGGTGTCTTCAAGATCGATCGTATCGAACAAGCCAATTTGACCACTGAACGCTTCACTATCCCTGAAGAGTTTGATGAAGAAACGCTGATGAAATACGCCTGGGGCATTTGGTACACAGAGAAAGAACCCGAGAGGGTTATCCTACGTTTTTCACCTGGCATAGCCACTCATCGTCTCAAAGAAAGTATCTGGCATCCTACTCAAGAAATTATTGATTTAGAAAATGGCGGCTGCTTATGGAGTGCTATGGTTGCAGAATGGCAGGAAATGCTACCCTGGATCAAAGGCTGGGGCGCTGAGGTGGAAGTGATACAGCCATCATCTCTAAAAAATCTCCTAATCCGTGAAGCGCGTCGTTTAGCGAAAATCTACCAAATCGATATATCCGAAAATGTACCACCTTATTTTAACTTATGGGCGAAATTAGAAAAATCGCAAATCTATAATATTCACCCACTGATTTATCACATGCTGGATGTTGGCGAATGTGCATTGGCATTATGGAATTATGCGCTTTGTGAACAAACCAAACAGCTATTCTCGGAACTGTTATCGTTGGATAGTGAAACTGCTGGCAGACAATTAGCATTTTGGGCATCATTACATGATATTGGAAAAGCAGCTCCCGGTTTCCAGCGTAAATTTCCAGAAATTGTCCCAAAACTTAAAGAGATTGGTTTGAATTTTTCTAAAGAAACAATCAATCCCGCACCACACGGAATTGTTACTACCTGGGCTTTAATAGATTTATTAGTCCACGAAACAAGTCTCTCACCAAGAGATGCAAATTGCATTGCCTTTGCTCTCGGCGGACACCATGGCGCGTGGCCAACTAATAGCAGCATTCTTTCTCCCGCTATAAAATTTTCAGATAAAGGTGGCAATGAATGGAATACCATCCGAATTGAAATAATACGTACCCTAAAAGACGTTTACCGTCCAGAAAATGCAATTAGCCTACCTAAAAACGTTGACGAGTTAAATACATTTTTAACACTATTTTCTGGCTTAGTCAGTGTCGCCGATTGGATTGGGTCTATGTCTAATAATTTCCCTTTCATTGACGATTACCTCCCCCCGGAAAAGTATGCCAAAAACCAGGCTGCTGAACAAGCAAAATACTCCTTAGATAATCTTGGCTGGATTGGATGGCAAGCTAAAGGTGATACGCTTGCGTTTTCATCTATGTTCCCCTCATATACTCCTAATCCTATCCAAGAAGAAGTAATCGATCAATCACTCAACATCGATCTGCCGGCTTTAGTTATCCTCGAAGCGCCTACTGGCATAGGCAAAACTGAAGCGGCACTTTTTCTGGCAGATACATGGTTACAACATCAGAAAGGTCATGGGCTGTATATTGCTATGCCGACACAAGCTACTAGCAATCAGATGTACAACCGAGTAATCAGTTTTCTCAAAAGCCGCTATCCCGTTGACGCAATCAATGCTCACCTTATCCATGGCACCTCTTTCTTGGATCAACACGAAGACACACCTACTCCTCAGGGCATTGCTCAAGACGATGTAACAACCGAAAGTAATGTCAAGGCTGAAACCTGGTTTTTGCCGCGGAAACGAACTTTATTAGCTCCTTTTGGCGTTGGTACCGTTGATCAAGCCTTGATGAGTGTTCTTCAAACCAATCATTTCTTTGTTCGAATGTTTGGTCTTGGTCAAAAGGTTGTCATATTCGATGAAATCCATGCCTATGACATTTATATGTCCACCTTATTTCAACATCTTCTACGCTGGTTGCGTTCAATTAAAACATCAGTAATACTTCTATCCGCAACTCTGCCCAATAAAACCCGCCAAGAATTAATTGATGCCTGGTCAGGTGGAAAAAGTGAAACCATATCAATATCGGATTATCCACGTTTAACTATAGCTAATGAAAATTCATTAAAATCAATTTCATTACCCAAAACTCAAACCCGCAAATTAAATATCAAGTGGATCGAGCCCAATCCTGAACAAATTGCATTTCATCTCAAAGAAAATATAAAAAACAGTGGTTGCGTTGCCGTCATTTGTAATCGAGTGAAGCGCGCTCAAGAAATCTATGAAGCAATAAAATCCGCTCAACTGGTTGATAACAAAAACCTGATCCTTTTCCATGCCCGTTTTCCTTTTCAATGGCGAGATGATATCGAAAAACGTGTATTGGATATATTCGGGAAAAACCAGGATAACCCCCATAAACTAAATCCCTCCCGCCCTCGAAAAGCTATTGTAGTAGCAACACAAGTTATCGAACAAAGTCTGGATCTAGATTTCGATTACATAATTTCAGACCTGGCACCAATTGACTTACTGATTCAGCGTGCTGGTAGGCTGCACCGCCATCCACAAAATGATCCCAATCGATCAACATCTTTTCAATCTCCCACTATGGCAATCGTGAAACCTGAAATGAGGGATGAATTACCTAATTTTGGACCGGATATTCG
>JAAZNS010000334.1 GCA_012798185.1 Chloroflexota bacterium
AGGCAGTTTCGAGTTTAGGTGAGAATTGAATTTTAAGAGAACCATCTGCTTCATTTACCATTTCACCGGTGGTACGATCGATCACCGGTCTGCCAATTTCTACCAGGCACATACGGCACATTCCCACTGGTTCCATTTTGGGATGATAGCAAAAGACTGGAATATCAATGCCCGCTTTTTTGGCGGCATTGACGATTAACGTCCCTTCAGGTACGGAAACAATCTTTCCATCAATCGATAAAGTGACCTGCTTTGGCATTAACCAAGACTCCGAATAATTTTCACCGCTGAGCTGCAGAGTTCGCTGAGTTTCATTAATAATTTATTTAATTGATATTTTTTAAAGTAATCTGACATAATGATTTTTCTTCTTACTCTGCTTCCTCTGCTTCTCTACGGTTATATTCTTTCATTTGCTCCAACACGTTTTTCGAAATCGCCTTTAAACCGGTCGATTCCGCTCATCACTGCTTCGATGGAAAATTCTCCCAAGGCGCACAAACATTTCGTTTTCATTTGGCTGGCAACATCGTAAAGCAATTTCACATCTTCCCAGGATGCCTTCCCTGAGTGAATTCGCTCGGTAAGATGCGCCATCCAAAAAGTGCCTTCCCGGCAAGGCGTGCATTTTCCACACGATTCATGACAAAAGAATTGAACTGTTTTATTGATCAACCAATCGATTCCTACCGAATCGTCGATCACGATTACCGAAGCTGAACCAAGCTGTGCGCCCAGGTTGGGGACGCTTTCGTAATCCATGGGTGTATCCAGGGCTTTTTCATCAGCGACTATCAGTGCCGACGAGGCGCCGGCTGCCATGATTGCTTTGATCTGCCTGTTATTTGGAATACCGCCACCATGCTCGAAAATCAATGACCGGAAAGTCGTCCCCAGCGGCAGTTCATAATTTCCCGGGCGGTTCACACAACCCGACAGACTAAAGATTTTCACTCCGGGGCTCTTCTCGGTGCCATAACTGCGGAACCAATCTGCGCCGCGTTCAATGATCAGTGGCAGATTTGTCAGGGTTTCGACATTATTTACCACAGTTGGCTTGCCAAACAAGCCATAAGCAGGCGGAAAGGGAGGGCGCAGGCGCGGCTGCCCCAATTTGCCCTCGATGGATTCCAACAACGCCGTCTCCTCACCGCAGATATATGCCCCAGCCCCAAGATGGGTATAGATCTCCAGCGAATAACCGCTGCCAAAGATCTTTTCACCTAAATATCCCGCATCCTTCATTTCGCTAATACGCCAATCGAGCTGGCGGGCGATCTGCCAAAATTCTCCGCGCAGGTAAATATACGCAGTATGTGCACTAACTGCATAAGATGCAATCGCCACACCCTCCAAAAATTGGAAAGGGTTATACTCCATAATTTCGCGGTCTTTGAAGGTGCCCGGCTCCGATTCATCGGCGTTTGCAGTGACATAATGCGGCCAGGAACGATTATCCATGAACGCCCATTTCATTCCGGTGGGAAAGCCAGCTCCGCCTCTGCCGCGTAAACCAGAAGCTTTCACTACTTCAGTCACCTGTTCAGGCTGCATGGTCGTCACAGCTTTCTTGAAGCCTAAAAACCCGCCGTTTTGGCAATAAACTTCTAGTTTATCAATATCCGGGATTTCCCGGTGGCGAAGAAGTAAATATGAATTCATAGGTGATTATTCAATTCATAAATGGCGAGCAGTAAAACGTACCGGGTAGAGCAGGTTCCTTAGCTTGACGTAGGAAGATAATGTTGATATTGTTTCCTGCTTTCCTGCCTTCCTTATGCCTATCATCTCGATTTGTTCTACAAACCGTTTATCATCAACAGATTTATTATTATCTTCTCCACTTATTAATTAAATCCATTGCTTTTTCTACCGATTGGTTTTCATGATATTCGATGCTGTCTTTTGTTTGTACCTGAAACAAAGGTGCTTTATCGCAGCCAGCCAGGCACATCACCCTTTCCACAGTTACTAAACCATCTGGCGTGGTTTCACCCACACGAATGCCCAGGTTTTCGCATAATTTCTCCAGAAATTCTTCCGCACCGCGTAACGCACAGGGAAGGTCCGTGCATACTTGAATGCGGTATTTACCGCCTGTCTTTTCATGATAAAGCGAATAAAATCCGACTATCGAAGCAACATCTGTAATCGATATGTCGATAATATCGGCGACCTCCTGCATCAATGGTTTAGTGAGATACCCCGTCTCGCGTTGCGCCAGGTAGAGCAGTGCCATCACTGCAGCACGCTTTTGATCAGAAGGGTATTTTTTAAGCAAATTTTGGATTTCCTCGGGATATTTTTCGCTCAGCATAAGAGGTATACCTATCGGTCTACATCACCCAAAACAATATCGATTGTTCCAATCAAAGCTACCAAATCAGCTACCAGATGCCCTTTCGCCAGCAGAGGCAGCACCTGTAAATTTAAAAAAGAAGGTGTACGCCAATGGACACGGAATGGTTTCGGAGTGCCGTCACTTTCCAGGTATACACCTAATTCACCGCGCGGCGATTCCACCGCTTCATAAACGGCACCCTTCGTTGGGGTGAATCCTTCTGTCCATAATTTAAAATGGTGGATCAATGCTTCCATACTCACCCCAATTTCGGCACGCGGCGGCGGGACAAATTTACGGTTGTTGCTGCGTACCGGTCCACTGGGCAGTTTATCCAGCGCTTGCTGAATAATACGCAAGGACTGGCGCATCTCTTCCATCCGCACCAGGTAGCGGGCATACGTATCGCCATCGCTTTGAGTAGGAATATCAAAATCATATAGCTCATATCCTGAATATGGGCGGACTTTACGCAAGTCATGCGCCACACCCGAGGCGCGCAGCATTGGCCCAGTTACCCCCCAACGCAATGCATCTTCTTTCGATAATATCCCAATATTCTTGGTACGCTCCAGGAACAAAGGATTTCGGGTCAGTAAATTTTCGTATTCTTTGATCCTTTTTGGGAATATCCGAATAAATTGACGTACCGCTTCTTCAAATCCAGCCGGTACATCTCGCCACATCCCCCCCGGACGGATACAGGTCGCCATCATTCGCTGTCCGCCTACCATTTCCATGATATCCATGATCATTTCCCGTTCACGGAAACAATACAAAAACATCGACATCGCTGCTAAATCTAAGCCATGGGTTCCCAACCAAACCAGATGTGAGGCAATCCGCTGTAATTCCACCAAAATGACTCGAAGCGCCTGAGCGCGTGCAGGGACATCCAATCCGACTAATTTTTCAATCGCCAGGCAATATACCAGATTGTTTCCCACCGTATTCAAATAATCCAGGCGGTCAGTCATCACGGCTGCTTTTTCGTAGGTCTTGGTTTCCATATTTTTTTCGATGCCGGTATGCAAAAAACCGATATCGGGAATACAATTAACTACCACCTCGCCATCGAGTTCAAGCAATAACCGTAAAACGCCGTGAGTGCTGGGATGCTGCGGTCCCATATTTAGAAGCACGGTTTCCCCTTTTAATGCTCTCTCAGAAATCAAATGACCGACATCATCCAGGGCATCTGTAGTTATTTTATAATCATCCATACTATTCCTTTACGTATGGTTTTCTGCTATTAATCTCTTCATAATTGAAACTGAACATCACCTCTTCATATCCTAATGGATAATCTTTTCGCAATGGGTATCCCTCCCAATCATGAGGCATCAGGATGCGACGTAAATCAGAGTGTCCGTCAAAACGAATTCCGAAAAAGTCGAAAATTTCACGCTCATGCCAGTTGGCGTTGGGATAGATTGACTCGATAGAAGGCATTGAAGGAGCATTTCCATCTAGGGGTACGCGAAGGCATATCCGAGTATTATGTTGAAATGAATATAACTGGTAAATTACATGAAAACGAGGAGATTGAGCCGGCCAATAATCTACTGCGGTTTCATCTTCCAGCATATCGAATCCCAGCTCATCCCTTAGTAAACGGCAAACATCTTCGATTTGCGCCGGCTTGATAACCACGGTTATCTCATTTTGAAAACCGCTAGATTCCGCCTCAAACTGCTGAACCAGACGGTTTACAACTTTTTGTAATTTTTCTTCCATCGATCCACATGCTCCCCGAACAGACAACGATGATTGATCATTTATTATTGATGTTTAATATCGAGATCAGACTAACCGGTGATCTTTTCACCGCGTACTTTCTCATGTAAAGTAATAATCCCATGAATTAACGCTTCCGGGCGGGGAGGACAGCCGGCGACATATACATCCACCGGTACCACCTCATCCACCCCTTGAACAATCGCGTAATTGTTGAAAACGCCTCCGCATGATGCACAATCGCCCATCGAGATAACCCATTTGGGTTCCGGCATCTGGTCGTACAAGCGGCGCAGTACCGGTGCCATCTTACGGCTCACCCTTCCGGCAACAATCATTAAATCGGATTGACGAGGGCTGGCGCGCATCAGTTCCATCCCAAAGCGGCTTAAATCGTAATTCGCAGCCTGAGCAGACATCATCTCGATAGCACAGCAAGCCAGCCCGAATAACATTGGCCACATCGCATTTGTACGCGCCCAATTAACCGCCTGCTCAAGTTTCATTGTCGCAACCCCCAAATTGCCCAGTTTCTGCTCTACTCCCATTCAAGCGCTCCCTTCTTCCAGGCGTATATAAATCCTACTACTAAAATCGAGACGAAAACGATCATCTCGACCAATCCTGTAATTCCTAAATCTTTCAAAACCACTGCCCAGGGGAGAAAGAAAACCACTTCGATATCGAACAAGATAAACAATACCGCAACCAAATAAAAACGAACCGGCATACGGCGTGTGCCAGGCCCAAAGGGATTCATGCCCGATTCATAAGGCTCCAGTTTTTTGGGGGTCGGTTTTCGAGGCCCAAACAAATGGCCCAATCCTACTGCAATGGCTGCCAGACCGGCAGAAATTACAAATAATATTGCTATGGGAAGATAATCCCAAAAAGCCATTTGAACCTCTTTCGTATAAAAAGGGTTAATTGTTTACCATTTTGGTAAGTGTATCATAAATAAGGATTGGCGTCAATTTTCACAAACCAAATCCTTTGAAAATCACTTGCTTTATACAAAAACGAGCATCGGTGTCTTTTGAATATTAATATTCAACAATCGAAAATAAAATGATTTCAGTTACCCTAAATAATCACGTAAATACCGGCTGCGAGTGGGGTGGCGAAGTTTTCGTAAAGCCTTAGATTCGATCTGACGGATGCGCTCCCTGGTTACATTAAAAAATTGCCCCACTTCTTCTAAGGTGTGATCTTTGCCATCCATCAAACCAAATCGCAGCTCTAAAACTTGCCGCTCACGATCTGATAGAACTGCTAGGGCATTTTTAATCGATTCGCGGAGCATTTCTTTTGCTGCGGCATCCATCGGTTCCTGCGCTTCTTCATCCTCAATAAAATCACCCAATTGACTATTGTCCTCACTGCCTACTGGGCTGTCCAAAGACATGGGTTCTTCGGCAGCTTGAAGGATGCGATTTACTTTAGCAGTTGCCCGAACCCATCGCTTGCGAACATCAGTGGGTATCGGGCTGCCTTCTGCTCTAGCGCGGAGTATGATCTGCTCATCCTTGGGATCAAGATACCCTGCTTCCAATGCCAGCTCTTCGGTAGCCGGATCTCTACCCAAACGCTGTAACAACCGGCGTTGAATGCGCACCAATCGATTGATTGATTCGAATATATGCACTGGAATACGGATAGTCCTTGCCTGGTCTGCAATGGACCGGCTGATCGATTGTCGAATCCACCAGGTAGCATAAGTGCTGAATTTATAACCGCGGGTTGGGTCGAATTTTGCCACTGCGCGTAATAAACCGATATTTCCCTCCTGGATCAAATCTAAGAATGAACTGCCTCTGCCGATATAGCGCTTGGCGACGCTCACTACCAGCCGTAAATTTGCCCTGATAATCGCATGATGCGCCTCATCGGCGCGCAAACGTATAGCGTCTAATTCTGCTTGTAAGATATCATCTCCCGGTAAGTATCTATTTAATGTGATTCCCGATGGTAAATCATTCTTTTTTTGAATAAAATCATTCACTTTTTCAGCCAAACTTGACGGCATCATATACAAACAAAGAAAAACGGTAAAAGCATTCCGAGCCACGCCATCCCACAATGGATCCCTTCCCCACATACCATTATCCAGGAAATTTCGCAAATAAGATTGGGAGTTCATATTCCAGGTTGTTTGCAGATTTTGCGCCTCTTCAAGGCACTTTTCTAGATCCGGACAGTTGTATCCCAATCGATGAGTATCTTCCTTTACCCGCGTCCATGCTGTGACCAATTCGTCATTCAAGGC
>JAAZNS010000335.1 GCA_012798185.1 Chloroflexota bacterium
GGGGTTTCTTTTGAAATAAAAGAGGGAGAAACCTTTGGCTTGGTTGGTGAATCCGGTTCAGGGAAAAGCACCGTGGCTTATATTGTAGTTGGGATGTATAAGCCTACTTCAGGGAGTATTAAATATTATGACAGTAATTTGTTTCAAGAAAATCAAACTCGACCTAAGGAATTAAAAAAAGCCATTCAAATTGTATTCCAAGACCCTGGTTCCTCTTTAAATCCCCGACAAACCATAAAACAAATTTTGGAAATGCCTTTACGGGTTCACCAACCGGGAAAGAATCGTTTGGAAATGGTTGTAAATTTACTTGAAACTGTTGGATTACCCGTTGAGACAATGTATAAATACCCGCGCATGCTGAGTGGTGGTGAAAAACAAATAGTTGGAATAGCACGAGCCTTGGCTACCAATCCATCATTGGTAATTTTAGATGAGCCAACATCGGCTTTAGATGTATCTGTGCAGGCAAAAACGATCAATTTATTGATTAATTTGCAAAAAGAATTACACCTTTCTTATCTATTTATCACCCATGATTTAAGCCTCATGCGGAATGTTGCCACTCGCGTAGCTATTATGTATCTTGGAAAGATTTGCGAAGTTGCAAATACGATAGAATTTTTTCAAAAGCCTTTACACCCATATACCCAGATGTTGCTTTCCTCAATTCCAGTAATATTAGAAGAAGAGGAGAAACTGCGTCCTCAGAAGGTGATATCTAGGGGAGAAATCCCTAGTCCGGTCAATGTTCCAACAGGATGCAGTTTTAATACCCGATGTCCCTTTACCAAGCCAATATGTCGAGAAGTCGATCCAAAATTCATCGAGGTAAGTGTCGGGCATTCTGTGCGTTGTCATTTATATTTAGAGAATGTAGAGTAGTACATTGTCGAAATCTAAATCTCAGTAAATATCCATAAACATTGATTGGAGGTCACATGTATAGAGTCGCAACTGATATTGGGGGAACTTTTACTGATTTAGTTTATGTATCTCAAGATGGGCGAGTTGGCACTGCTAAAAGCCATACGACACCGCACCAGTTCGAACAAGGTGTGATGGATGTTATAGCAGCTGTAAATTTAAGCCCTAGTGAATTTCAGTCATTTGTCCACGGAACTACCATTGTTATAAATGCTATTACTGAACGCAAAGGAGCAAAAACCGGTTTAATAACCACACAAGGGTTTCGCGATATATTGGAAATTGGTCGAGGTGCCCGCCCAGATTTTTTCAATCTTGAATATAAAAAGCCAACGCCCTTCGTTCCGCGATATCTCAGAAGAGAGGTGCCAGAGCGGATATCATATAAAGGGGAAATAAGCCAACCAATTGATTTGTCGGTATTGCCTTCAATATTAGATGATTTTCGCAAAGAAGGGGTAGAAGCAATTGCAATTTGTTTCGTTAATTCATATGCCAATCCAATTCATGAGCAAAAAGCTTTAGATAAAATACTTGAGCTTTGGCATGATGTATCTGTGGTAGCGTCACACCAAATAACACGAGAATGGCGAGAATATGAACGAACGAATACTGCTGTGTTATCCGCTTATGTTCAACCCATCGCACATCGTTATTTAGATCGTTTAACTGGGCGTTTAAGTGAAGCGGGAATGATATGTACACCTTATATAATGCAGTCGAATTGCGGAATCGATACTGTAAAATCAGCCCGCCAGATACCAATTACAATGGTTGAATCAGGACCGGCATCTGGGATATGGGGCGCAGCAGCATTGGGCAGGCTGATAGATGAGCCCAATGTAATAGCAATCTATATTGGTGGAACAACCGCAAAATGTGGTTTGATTACGGGTGGGCAGGTTAAATTAAATACAAATTACACAATCGAGAGATCGGAAGTATCAGCTGGTTACCCTGCGATGGTGCCGGTAGTAGATTTGGTTGAGATTGGCAATGGTGGTGGTTCAATCGCTTGGGTGGATGAATTTCAGCGCTTACATGTAGGCCCTCAAAGTGCAGGAGCAGATCCTGGTCCGGTTTCATATGGACGAGGCGGCACAGAGGCGACCACAACTGATGCGAACCTAGAATTAGGATGCATCAATCCGAATTA
>JAAZNS010000336.1 GCA_012798185.1 Chloroflexota bacterium
AGTTTAATGATGGAAGGTCTCTCTTATATCGCTGGAACAGAACTACCCGTGGTGCTGATCGATGTGGTGCGTGGCGGACCTGGCTTGGGAAATATTGCCCCATCACAAGGTGACTATAACCAGATTGTTCATGGAGGCGGTCATGGCGATTATCACCCTATTGTCTTGGCACCTTCCAGCGTGCAGGAAGCGATCGATTATGTTTATATGGCGTTTGACCTAGCAGAAAAATACCGTTCGATTGTGATCATTATGGTGGATGGTAACATTGGGCAAATGATGGAACCCACCGAAATGCCTCCCATGCGTCCGATTAAAACCGAATATCCAGATTGGGCAGTGCGCGGAGCGCAGGGAAGGGAGCCCAGGATTTTAACTTCAATATATATTGATCCTCCCCAGGAAGAAGTGATCAATTTTAAACTTGCCAAGCGATGGCTGGAAATTGAAGCCAATGAAATCAGGTACAAAGAATATTATATGGAGGATGCAGAATTTGCGGTTATCGGATTTGGAACCGCGGGGAGAATTTCTCTTTCTGCTGTGCGCGCTGCCCGCGCCCAAGGCATTAATATTGGTTTATTCCGTCCGATTTCTCTAAGTCCCTACCCGTACAAACAAATCGAAGCTCTTTCAAAAAAGGTCAAGAAAATGCTGGTGGTTGAAATGAATGCCGGGCAGATGTTAGAAGACGTACAGAAAGCTGTAAAAGGACGCATTCCTATCGCTTTTTATGGACGTATGGGCGGAATTACACCTTTCCCCGATGAAATCCTGAATGAAATTCAACGTTTAGCTGTAGAAGAAATTCCTTTGGATGATGATCCCCGCCGACGATGGCTGGATCGATCTGACGAAATATTAAGCGGCTTGAATTAAGGAGATACGATAAATGGCTATCGATGTGCCTGCTCAGGTAGTTTACCAGCGACCTAAATCATTACGGGATGTTCATACGCATTATTGCCCAGGTTGTACTCATGGTGTTGCCCACCGGTTAGTTGCCGAAGTAATGGATGAAATGAACATTAGGGAACAAGCGATTGGGGTTGCTCCGGTGGGTTGTTCGGTATTTGCTTATAATTATTTCAATTGTGATTTTGTCGAAGCAGCTCATGGACGAGCGCCGGCAATGGCTACTGGAATCAAACGAGTGCTTCCCGATAGGATTGTATTCACTTATCAGGGAGATGGCGACCTGGCTTCGATTGGCATGGCAGAGATAATGCATGCTGCAGGGCGCGGCGAAAACATCACCGTCATTTTTATTAATAATGCAATTTATGGCATGACAGGCGGTCAAATGGCGCCGACCACACTTCCAGGACAAAAAACAACCTCTTCGCCCGCAGGACGGGACGTTGAACAAATGGGCTTTCCGTTAAAAATGGCTGAGCTTTTATCAAAAATGGATGGGAGCGGTTATGTCGTTCGGCGCAGTTTACACGACTCTGCCAATATCCGTAAAGCCAAAAAAGCCATTCGTTTGGCGTTTGAAACCCAACAACGCGGTCTGGGTTTTTCATTGGTTGAACTTCTGTCGACCTGTCCAACCAATTGGGGGCTTACCCCTCTGGAAGCGTTCAAATGGGTAGAAGAACACATGGTGCCGGTTTACCCCTTAGGCGATTACAAAGTAGCCGCGGCACTGGAGGGGATCAAAGTTTGATCAGGTTACCAACAAAGGAAAAAGGATAAAACAATGCAGACAGATATCGTAATTGCTGGATTTGGAGGCCAGGGTGTGTTGTTTGCAGGTCAAATTCTTGCCTTCGCGGGGATGGACGCTGGGTATAACGTTACCTGGATTCCTTCGTATGGACCTGAAATGCGCGGCGGCACTGCAAACTGCACCGTGATTATTTCTGATGAAGAAATTGGCTCGCCATTAGTGAGACACCCGAAAGCAGCAATTGTTTTAAATCTACCTTCTCTGGAAAAATATGAACCAATGATAATCAGTGGGGGGGTGCTGGTAGCAAATGCCTCTCTGGTAAACCGTGGAGCAGCGCGAAATGATATCGATAGCGTTTTTGTTCCCACTAATGAGATCGCCGAGGCATTAGGTAATCGGCGTTTAATAAATATGGTAGCTGTTGGAGCGCTTTTAACATTACTGCCAGTTATAAAAGTCTCTGATATCGAAAAAGCCCTAGACAAGCATATGCCCGAGCGGCACCGTAAATTGCTTCCGGTAAATGTTCAAGCTCTCGAGCAGGGCGCTGAATTTGCGAAAAAACACACCGTTTTAAAGAACACTGTATCGTAGTAAAATGGGGATTTGAATATAATCTAAGGAGAATTCGATGCAGCGTTCAATCGTTACAGTTTTAATCAGGCTTAGTCTTTGTCTGATGTTTATTTTTGTCACTGGTTGTCAGGTTTTTGCTCCACCTTCCACACCAACTTCGACCAGTACACCCATTCCTCCCACGAACACACCGCTTCCTCCCAGCCCAACACCCATTCCACCCACGATAACCCCGACGTTTACACCTCCGCCGACTCTCCCCCCGCCAATGCCTACCGACACAGAAATTCCACCTTTGCCCTCTGCAACGGCTTCGGGAGAAGAAGCCATTTATTTTTATGTGCTTAAGTTGGAAAATAAAAACCTTAAAGTTTGCGGCGGAGAGACCCCAATTGCAATAAACACAGGGATTGCACGGACGCACGACGCAGAAATCGATGTCAAAGTGGCATTACAGCGCTTGTTTTCATATAAGATGGAATATTTTGGCGAACTATATAATCCGGTATTCCGCTCCAATTTCAGCGTCAATGGCGTTACCAGGCAAGACGGAGGTATATCGGTTGACATCGGCGGCGCTTATGTAAAATCTGACAACAAATGTGACGGTGCTCGAGTTAGATTGCAAGTGATTACCACCTGTAAACAATTCCCCGATACAAAAACCTGTAAGCTTTATTTGAATGGGGGAAGCTTTGCCGATTTGGTGGTTGGAAAATAATCGATTAATTCAATAAGGAAACAGATTTAAAAAATCAGGCGGAAGCTTTTTCGAGCTTCCGCCTTCGGTTTATCTCTCTCCTCCTCGAAGAGAGAACCCCGGGGAAAATTTATAGCTATTTATCTTCGGCGATTGCCACACCTTTATGTTTTAATGCAGCATGTGCAGCAGCCAGACGTGCAATGGGTACACGGAATGGCGAACAGCTAACATAGTTGTTTCCGGCAATGTGGCAAAATTCGATCGAGTTTGGATCACCGCCATGCTCGCCGCATATGCCTACTTCCAGGGTGGGACGGGTTTTTCTGCCTTCTTGAATGCACATTTGCATCAATCTGCCAACGCCTTCTCGATCGATGGTTTGGAAAGGATTCTTTGGAAGAATACCTTCCGCAATATATTTGACCAGGAAGTTACGCTCGGCATCGTCCCGGCTGTAGCCGAAGGTCATTTGGGTAAGGTCATTGGTGCCAAAAGAGAAGAATTCAGCAATTTTAGCGATTTCTCCTGCAGTGACCGCTGCACGGGGTATTTCGATCATCGTGCCGAACTTATATGAAAACTGTACTTTCTTTTCATCCATCACAGTTTTGGCAATTCTTTCGAGCCGGGGTTGAATCCATTCCAGTTCTTTTACGGTTCCGGTGAGCGGTATCATCACTTCTGGTTTTACAACGATGCCCTTGAGGGTCATATCTGCAGCCGCTTCGAAAATTGCACGAACCTGCATTTCCACGATTTCGGGCATGTAGATGCTCAAGCGGACTCCGCGCAAACCCATCATTGGATTACTTTCGTGCATGGCACGGATGCTGGCAAGAAGTGACTCTTTTTCTGCCAATCCTTTAGTTTCACCTTTAACCTTCATGGTGATCACTTCTTCCAGCAATGCTTCTTCGGAGGGCATGAATTCGTGCAATGGCGGATCGATCAAGCGGATGATTACTGGATAGCCATCCATGGCTTCGAACAATCCAGCGAAATCAGCGCGTTGATAAGGCAGTAATTCATTCAGGGCAGCGGTCCGTTGTTCACTGGTTTCAGCCAGGATCATGCGCTGGACAATGGGTAAGCGTTCGGGCTCGAAAAACATATGCTCTGTACGGCAAAGACCGATGCCTACTGCACCAAAAGAACGAGCGCGGCGAGCATCTTTGGGATAATCGGCGTTTGTCCAAACCTGAAGCCCGGTTGAAGGCATACCATTTTTACCATTACGAATACCTGGCGTAGCGCAAATTTCATCTGCCCATTTTAATAGAGTGAGTAAATCGACCTGTTTTTCGAGATCGGGAGAAGTGGTGGGGATTTTACCAAGGTAAACTTCGCCGGTGGTGCCATCAACAGATATCCACTCACCCTCTTTAACAACTTTACCATTCACTTCCATAATAAGTTTATCCAGGTTGATGCGGATGGAAGCCGCGCCAACCACACACGGTACACCAAACTGTCGGGCAACAACAGCAGCATGCGAGGTGGCGCCACCTTCACTGGTTAGAATACCTTTAGCTGCCAGCATACCATGTACGTCATCCGGTTTGGTAAATGGACGTACCATGATTACATCTTGATGGTTTTCTTTTGCCATTTTTTCGGCAGTATCGGCGTCGAAATAAACCTGTCCTACTGCCGCACCTGGGGATGCATTCACGCCCTTGGCGTATAAACGTCCTTCACTCTTGGCTTCCTTTTTAGCTTTTTCATCGAATTGGGGGTGAAGGAGGGTATCCACGTTTTCAGGAGTTACCCGTAATACTGCTTCTTCCTTTGTAATTAAACCTTCATTTGCCATATCCACGGCAATTTTCACTGCAGCTTTTGCTGTGCGTTTCCCATTTCGTGTTTGCAGCATCCAAAGTTTGCCGTTTTCGATTGTAAATTCAACATCCTGCATTTCTTTGTAATGGTGCTCGAGTTTGGCGCAAATATCCAGGAATTCTTTATAAGCTTCTGGCATTTCTTCTGCTAATTTCTCGATTTTCTCAGTATTGCGGATCCCGGCTACGACATCTTCACCTTGGGCATTCAAAAGGTAATCGCCATACATTTTCTTTTCGCCCGTTGCTGGGTCGCGGGTAAAGGCAACGCCAGTACCAGAAGTCCAGCCCATGTTCCCAAATACCATCGTGACGATATTGACCGCTGTCCCCAAATCGTGAGCAATGCCGGCAGCATTGCGGTAATCGACGGCGCGTTTTCCATTCCAGGATTGGAAAACCGCTTCGGTAGCCAACCTCAATTGTTCTTTAGGATCCTGCGGAAAGTCGAACCCTTTATGCTTTTTTACAATTGCTTTGAATTTTTCAGTTAATATTTTCCAGTCGTTGGCATCCAAATCGGTATCTAATTTAGCCCCTTTGCTGTTCTTATACGCCTCGAGTTCATCTTCGAATGCCTCATCGGGAATACCTAGAACGACTGAGCCGAATCCCTGGATTAAGCGGCGGTACGCATCATAAACGAAACGTTCGTCGTTGGTAAGCTTGATCATTCCTTGAGCGGTCACATCGTTCAAACCGATGTTCAGAACGGTGTCCATCATCCCGGGCATAGAGAATTTTGCGCCTGAACGGCATGATACGAACAGAGGATTGGCAGGATCCCCAAATTTCTTGCCGGTCTGTTCTTCTACCTTTTTAAGCGCAGCCAATTCTTGATCCCACATGCCTTCGGGAAATTTATTCCCAGATGCATAATAGGCGTTACAGGCTTCGGTGGTAACAGTAAAACCAGGAGGGACGGGCACACCTGCACGGGTCATATCTGCCAATCCTGCGCCTTTTCCACCTAAAAGTGCGCGTACTCCTTCCCATGATCCCCCAGCATCTTTTTCTGCTTGGGCTACTTCATTGAACACGTAAACCCATTTTTTGGTTGTCATACCTTGCCTCCAAAAGTAAAGAAAATAAGATAGCTATTCGAGAGTGTGAAAAAACATTTCTCAAACCACATATCCTCCTCCCTGGTTTTTTATTGAACTTATTTTTTACTCACTCGCTATTCACTATTTAAAAAAACCGTTAAGCCTATAGTTTACCACAAGGGGAGAATTCACAGGGAGATAATTTGCTTTGTTCATATAAATATTGATAATATAAAAATAAATTATCGAATGATTCCGCCGGGGTTTGTGCAATCACCAAATAGCAATTTATTAATTACGAAAGATGTAAAAATTACAATATTGATAAGTAATAGAATACAACAAATAATGTTGTAAAGTGGAAATATTAAGAAATAATTGACTTACCATAGAGAATATGTTATACTGTTGATGAACGAAAAGGCAAACCCGGCGAAAACCGGGGGCGCAAAGCTATGGGTCTAAAGCTTAACAAGCCATGATTGCCAAGCTGCCGAAGCGTAAAATTTTTATATTTTCGATCTTCGAGCGGACTTGGCGAAAGCAGTCCGCTTTTTTGTTAATATTTGCCCTATTGATAACTTTGATGAGTGAATTGAGCAGGAGGCTCGATATGGCGAAACATAAAATGAAAATTATTATACGACAAATCACCCTGGTGATAATTTTAGGGTTGATATTTTCTCTCGCCAGTTCCCCTGCAGGCGCAGTTTCATATGGCAGCAGTGAAGGGCAATATATTGTTTCGGGTTATGATCTCGATCAAGTGATATTTTTGGTTGAGAAATATAACGGGAAAGTAACATCGCAATTGGAAATCATTAATGGGGTGGCGGCTATTCTTCCCGAAGATTCAATTGCCCTCCTGAAGGCTGAGCCGGGAATTATCTCAGTATATCAGAATGCCATTGTCCAAACGACAGGCAAACCCTACTGGTATTGGAATCCAGCCACGGATTATGTCGATGTAACCGGGTCGGATTTGGTATGGAGTGAAGGAAATTACGGCAAGGGCGTAACAGTTGCCATTGTAGATACCGGAATCGGATGGATACCAGGTCTTTTTAAAGGAATTGATGGGCGATTAAATGCTCGCATTGTTGCCTGGAAAGATTTTGTGGATAAAACCCGAATTCCCTTCGATCCCAACGGGCATGGCTCACACATCGCCGGCATCATCGCCAATACTGATATCGGCTCGGATTTCGAGTGGAATGGGGTCGCACCGGGAGTTCAGTTGGTGGGTGTTCGCGTATTGAATCATGAGGGATTCGGTACCTATGAACAGGTGATTAAAGGCATTGACTGGGTGGTGAAAAATAAAGATAAATATAACGTTCGGGTAATGAATTTATCTCTGGTATCCACGGCAACATCTCCTTATTGGTCAGATCCGCTAAATCAGGCGGTTATGGCAGCCTGGTCAAAAGGGATCGTGGTGGTTGTTGCGGCCGGAAACGGTGGTTCAGCGCCGATGACAATTGGTGTTCCAGGCAATAATCCATATGCCATTACCGTCGGCGCGTTCACCGATAATCATACGCCCGCGAATTGGAACGACGACTATATCACGCCGTTTTCAGCCGCCGGCCCAACCCTGGATGGATTTGTAAAACCAGATTTGGTTGCGCCTGGCGCACATATGGTTTCAACAATGATGCCCTATAGTTATATTGCCATGAAACATCAGGCAAATAAAGTGGGAGCAAATTATTTTTCAATGGCTGGCACCTCGCAGGCTGCTGCGGTAGTTTCAGGGATTTCTGCATTGATGCTAAGCCAACATCCCGAATTATCTCCCAACCAGGTGAAATATCGATTAATGTATACTGCCCTACCCTGGATAGATATTAATTCAACTGAAGCGTTATACAGCATATGGCAGCAGGGCACAGGCAGAGTGAATGCAGTCGATGCAGTATCAGCTGACCTTATTGGCGAAGCAAATGCCGGAATGGATATCAATGCTGATCTAGCAGGGCAAGTTCATTACGAAGGTTATTCATATTATGATGAAACCACAGGTAAATACCGGCTGCGAGGTGACTTTACCGATTGGGATGGAAAATACTGGGCTTGGGATGGGGGTTTTGGCGCCTGGAGCGGCGGTTTTGGTGCCTGGAGCGGCGGTTTCGGTGCCTGGAGCGGCGGTTTCGGTGCTTGGAGCGGCGGTTTCGGTGCTTGGAGCGGCGGTTTTGGCGCCTGGAGCGGCGGCTTTGGTGCCTGGAGCGGCGGTTTTGGCGCCTGGAGCGGCGGCTTTGGTGCCTGGAGCGGTGGCTTTGGTGCCTGGTCGGGCAGTGAACCATGGGCAGAAACAGGGCAGGCTGACCCGGCGTTTGTGCAGAATTTCTTGTCTGGACAGCCGGTAAATCCCCGCACAGCTTCTACGGCTGTTGGAATTTGGGTAGAAGAACCTTAATTAATATTCTTAACCGCCCATTTATTAGATCTTTCACATCCAGAATTGATGGGGGAAGGTTAATGCTCAGGCTGGTTCTGAGCAATATCCCCGAGCGTAGCGAAGGAAGGCATTAATCCACAGTCAACTTTACAAACCCTTCGCTTCGCTCTGGGTGGAGGACTCTTCATAAGTAAGTAGTATAAAAATAATCTAACTAGCGGCCTGCCCCAAATAAATCTTTATTATGATATTTTTTATTACCCTCTACTCTTAATCCCTTCTTCTGTAAAGGGAGAAATTGCGACTAGCAGGCATCCCTTGTGAAATTGCGTGAAATGACTTCACCACGAAGGATGAAAAAATCTTTATCTTCAGATCA
>JAAZNS010000337.1 GCA_012798185.1 Chloroflexota bacterium
GCCACATCATCCGGGCTGGGAGTAGGATCGCCGCTAGGATGATTATGAAAAACGATTATTGCTGCTGAATTCTTGCGGATTGCTTCTTTAAATAGTTCTCCTACCCTCACCTGGGATGAATTTAAAGACCCTTTATAGACATTAATAATATCCAAAACCCGATTACGGGTATCCAATAAAATAACGCGTAATTCTTCCTGTTCTAAAATGCTCATCTCGTGTATCACCAAATCCGCTGCATCCTGCGGGCTGTTAATCATCGGGCGTTCTTTCCATTCTTCCAATTTTAAGCGCTGGCCAATCTCTAGAGCTGCTTTAATTTGAGCTGCCTTTGCTGGTCCAACCCCATGCTGCTGGCAGACTTCATCGAAGCTGGCTCGATGCAGCCCCGATAATCCGCCAAATTTTTCCAATAACCGATGCCCTACCTGTACAGCGTTTTCTCCAGAAACACCCACCCGTAACAAAATTGCTAGAAGTTCTTCTCTGTTCAAGAATTGAGGTCCAAGACGAGCGAGCCTCTCGCGTGGCCGGTCAGTCTCTGCCATATCAGTGATACGGTATGTGTTACGTTGTTGATCCATTTTCCCTTTTCCTGCCTTTTCCACTCATTATAGTATCTTCCCTGAGGCAGGAAAAGAGAAAGTCTGATGAAAAACTCTTTCTTTTAAAAAATTTAGATATAGAGTGTGTTAAAAAAAGTGTTCTTACAAAAAAAGATTGGATGTGAGTTTTAAGAGCAGGATCATTTTTCCCACCCCTCAAAAGAGATGAAGGCATGAAAATTGCATGATCGGGAAAAGGTGAAAATCTGCAGGAATCGCTTCCGTGCTATAATTCACTAAGGTGATTTTTATGAACTTCGATCCAACCTCCTTTAAAAATTTTGTTTTGATCATGACCGCCTGGGGAGGCGCTTTCATTGCTGCCTTGTGGTTGTCGTTGGTCATTTGGACTTATCGAGATATCCGCCAGCGGGCTCGTGATCCACTGGCTCGAATACTGGCAGTTTTTGTTGTAGCGGTTTTATTTCTGCCGGGTATCATCATTTATTTGATCCTCCGGCCTCCGCGAACCCTTGAAGAAGAATATCAAGCATCGCTGGATGAAGAGGCGCTCTTACAAACGATCGAGGATTCAACACTTTGCCCTGGATGCAGCCGGCGGGTGAAAGAGAATTGGATGGTCTGCCCTAACTGCTATACTAAGTTAAAGAAAACATGCCACCAATGCGGTAAGTTAATGGAATTACCTTGGAATTTGTGCCCTTACTGCGGGACACCTGCCCCAGGCATGCGACGTGAAGGATTATCATTGGATGATGCCTTACGTTCAGCCCCCGCAGAAGAAGAAGTTCCTAGCGCAGCCAAATAATTAATTAATCTATTGATATTAATAAGGGGGTGTCTTAAAAGGTAAAAATGTCATGTTGAACAGAGCGAAACATCAAACATAATAATAAAATGACACTTCGCTTTGCTCAGCGTGACAGACTTCTTTAACGACAGCCCCTTATTTTTAGCCGATATCTGCTCAGGCGATCGCAGAACAACCCTGAAATTGCGGTTTAATTGAGAAACTCACCCTATTAGCGTGGTAGTTACGTTGAAGGATTACTATCCATTTTTAGCGATTGTTCTCTAGCTGCTTTTAAAAATCCAACAAACAATGGATGAGGACGATTCGGGCGGGATATAAGCTCGGGGTGAAACTGTGTACCTACCATAAAGGGATGATCTTTTATCTCAGCAATTTCAACCAGCCTGCCATCCGGAGAAACCCCAGAATAAACCATTCCTGCCTCTTCAAGCGTCTCACGGTAATTATTGTTGAATTCAAAACGATGGCGGTGGCGTTCTTGAATGGTATTTTGGTCGAAAAATTCAGCATAAGCAGCTGCTGCTTTGCTTCCGGGCTGAAGCACACAAGGATATAAACCCAGCCGCATAGTTCCCCCCATATCGATAATGCCGCGTTGGTCGGGCATCAAATCGATGACCGGGTGAGGTGTTGAGCGGTCAAATTCAGAAGAATTGATTTGGTCATTGCCATATACCATTCTGGCAAATTCAACCACCATTAATTGCATCCCCAGGCATAATCCTAGATAAGGAACTTTATTTTCGCGGGCATACCGCGCGGCAATGATTTTTCCTTCGGTTCCCCGGCTGCCAAATCCGCCTGGTACTAATATTCCATGGATATTTTGAAAGATATCTAAACCTTTGCCTTTCTCTAAATCGGCTGAAGGAATCCATTCGATTTTCACTTCGAGCCCCAGGTGCAAGGCGGCATGTTTAAGTGCCTCGCGGACACTCATATAAGCATCGTGAAGTTCTACATATTTCCCCACCAGAGCGATATTGACTTCTGGTTTTTCTCTTTTAACTTCTGCAATCAATGCTTCCCATTGTTGCCAATCTGGTTTTTTACGGGGAGTTAAACCCATTCTTTCCATTACATAATCGCCCACGTTAAATTGTTCCAGCACTAAAGGGATCTCATACAAGATTGGCCTTGTAACCATCGGAATGACCGCCTGACGATCAACATCACAAAATAACGCGATTTTATCTCTAAGCTCTTCTGCAATAGGTTGATCTGACCGGGCAACGATAATATCGGGAGAAATACCAATCGAGCGTAATTCGCTGACTGAATGTTGTGTTGGCTTGGTTTTCAGTTCGCCCGTCGCACCAATATAAGGCAGCCAGGTTACATGGATAAATAAACTATTTTCCCGTCCTACCTCCCGCCGCATCTGACGCAGTGATTCCAGAAATGGTAAAGATTCGATATCCCCCACCGTACCGCCAATTTCTACCAGAACGATCTCAGCACCGGTTGTCTTTGCCACCAGCCCTATCCGCCGTTTTATTTCGTTGGTGATGTGAGGAATGACCTGGATTGTTCCACCCACGTAATCGCCGCGCCGCTCTTTTCCGATGACATCTGCATACACCTGCCCGGTAGTAACATTACATACTTTATTTAAACTCACATCGATAAACCGTTCATAATGACCCAAATCAAGGTCAGTTTCAGCGCCATCATCCAAAACAAATACTTCGCCATGCTGATATGGGCTCATCGTCCCAGGATCGACATTTATGTATGGATCTAGTTTTTGAACAGCAACTTGAAAACCTCTTTCCTTTAATAGTCTTCCTAAGGCTGCTGCGGTCACTCCCTTTCCCACCGAGCTTACCACGCCACCGGTAAAAAAGATGTATTTGGTTGTCATGTGGTCCTCCAAGAATAATATAAATAATCCGACATAATTCAATTAAAAACAAATGTTGTAATTACTCAGCCAATTTGGATGTATTTCCAAATTGGCTGAGTAATTGCCAATTGTATCTATGGTATATAAAGGCAGTGGGGAGGGCCGTTTACCGGAGACCTCCCCACGAATTCATGCAAATGAGCAGTTGAAAATTGGTTTCATGCAATCAACTTGGCAATATCTGCCGATGCTTTGCTTAATTCTAGAAATAATAAACCTAACTTGGCATCATCGCGCGCTAGCGCTGTCAATACGGCCTCAGTGCCGACAGCCGTTAATATTACAAAGCCACTCCTTCCCCGGATATACACTTGATCCAGCGATCCCCTGCCCAATTCTGAAGCGATCCTTTCTCCCAAGCTTAGCATTGCTGCCGACATTGCGGAAACCCGGTCATCTTCTACATCGCTTGGTAAATCCGAAGCCATGATTAGTCCATCGACCGATACAATAGCCGATGCCTCAATTTCCGGTAATGCTTGTTGCATTTGCCGTAATCTTTGTACCATCAAATCACTTTTTGATTGGGTCATTTTATCTCCCCTGATAAATTGAATAATACTTGGTTTTCGTCAATTGAGTTTACCATAATAATCTAATAATTTCAAAATTAAAATTCAAAATTCTCTTATTCACCTGAAAGTATGAAAAATTAATAGTCTTCGATATTTATCATAATCCAGAAATATCAAATTCGCTGAACAAAATCAATCTCATGAACAATTTATTGACCATCATGCACCTCCGTGTTAAACTAAATAGTTGCCATGTTATATAATTTAATTGCTACGCTGTCAATTTTAATAATTTGCCTGAACTTATTTTTCCCCGGGAATTCTCAGACAAAGCCAACACCTACCTTAATTCCAAAAGTGGGAGATATATCCATTAAGATAAGCTCACCCTCTCCTGGTCAGGCATTACAAGGCAATATCTCAATTCAAGGAGAAACTAATGTGGCGGGTTTTTCTCATGGAGAATTGACCTTCTCTTATACTGATAATCCTACTGATACATGGTTCCTACTGCAGGAATTTGATGCGCCCGTAAGAGGGGAATTGTTTCGATGGGATACCACGACGATAAGTGACGGGGATTATAACCTGCGTTTGGTTGTAACCTTAAAAGATGGCAGACGTTCGATTGTGATTATCCCCGGTATTCGAGTGAGAAATTACACGCCAATCGAAACCGATACCCCTGCACCAGATCAAAACCTCAATCAAACTAACCAAATTCAATCTACACCACCTCCAATAATCAAAACTTCTCGTCCAACACCCACACCCTTTCCCGAAAATCCGATATCTGTATCGCAAAAGGGACTCCAAAAAATCTTTACACAAGGGGCAATCGCCGGTTTTATCGTAATTTTTGCAGTTGTTTTCATTAGTACCATAAAAAACACCAAGAAAAATCGCTGATGAACTTATCATTCCACTATGTCTGATGAAGCTCAAAATTCTCTTATTCCATATATGGTTGTTGGTTTGGGAAATCCCGGCCAGCAATATAAAACCAGCCGGCATAATATGGGTTTTCTGACCCTCGACCATCTGGCGCATCATTTAAATTTATCATTTTCACGCGTGGAATCGAAAGCTCTGGTATGTAAAGGTGAATATAAAACTACGCGTCTGTTTTTAGTAAAACCCCAAACGTATATGAATTTATCCGGATTGGCGGTTGGTTCACTGCTGCGCTTTTATCACATTCCCCTTTCCAACTTACTCATCGCCTATGACGATATCGATCTGCCATTTGGAATACTACGCATACGTCCCAGTGGCGGTTCGGCAGGCCACAAAGGGATGCAATCTATCATTGATCGCCTGGGAACCAATGAAATCGCACGTCTTCGTTTGGGAGTAAACCGCCCCGAGGGTCGAAAAACCGCTGCGAGCTATGTTCTAAAAAAATTTTCTGCATCCGAACTCGAGATTCTTCCGCTGATCTTAAATAAAGCAACTCAAGCAATTTTAACGGTTTTAGAGAATGGTCTTGAATCAGCTATGAATCAGTTTAATAACAAAAACGAAGAATAAAAATATATCGGTATATGTTACTTTCCTCACTGATCACGCCAATATCTAATTCAATAACGAAATTACTCGACGCAGTGGAAGCAGGAGAAAAAATTAGTCCACTTGGGTTGCGCCGGGCTTCGAGGCTCCCCTTACTATCAGCGTTACAATGGTCGTTGAATCGCCCAATCCTGCTTTTAACAGATCGTACTGACCATGCCCTCACTTTGCTCGATGAATTGGCATTATGGCTGCCAGATCATCCCCGGTTGCTGTTTTCGGAACCTAATCCGTTATTCTATGAGAATGCAGCTTGGAGTGATAACACCCGACGGGATCGCCTTCAAGTATTGACTTTATTGGCAATTTATCACATTCCTGGGGCAATTAAACCCGAAAAACATCCTGTGATTATTGCTCCCGCCCGGGCAGTAATGACGCGTACCATGCCACGCCGGGATTTTCTTAAAGCGACTCGCACTCTAAAACCTGGACAATTTATCAATCCTGAAGAAATAATCCGCTATTGGATATCCATTGGTTATGATACCGTCAATACCGTTATCAATCCCGGGCAATTTGCCCGCCGAGGTGGCATTTTGGATTTATGGCCTCCTCTCAATCCTCTTCCCATGCGGATTGAATTGTTCGGTGATGAAATTGAATCCATTAGAGAATTCGAACCTTCAACACAACGAACAGTAAAAAGCAATCATAATACTAATGAAAATAAATTTCTGGTATCTCCAGCCAGGGAATTTCTCCTTCCTCATTCACAATCAATTGAGGAAAACCAGCAGCCGATAGAATTCTCAGAATTCCACATTCCTTTGATTCATCTCACCCCTGCTTCTGTATTGGATTACCTGCCAGCTGAAGCACTCATCTTGGTGGATGATTTTCAATCCTTTCAAGAAACTATCGATGAAATCGAAGAACAATCAATAAAAGTACGCCAGGATTATCAAAAAGACGGCACCCTGGATGATAATTTTCCAGTGCCCTATTTAACAAAATCGGATATTACTGATTTTCTGCAATCACGGCAAATAATCGATTTTGGTTATTCTACTGAATTTCAGTATGAAGAAACGCCCGAGTCATCCATTGCGCATCAATTTTCCGTATGCCCTCGTTTTGCAGGCAGATTGAAACCCTTTATCGACCACGTTGCAGATTCTTCCTCCCTTGGAGAAAAAATCGTCGTCGTTTCACGACAAAAATCCCGCCTGGAAGAATTATGGCTTGAGCGGACTGCTGAACCCCCTCAACCCATCTCTAATGGAGAAGTTATTCCAGAAGGCAACTTACATCCGCCAATGGTCGAATTTATTCAAGGGAGCCTAACTGAAGGATGGAAATTTACTCCAAACCAAGGTTCTCCCGTGCAATTATTGACAGACGGTGAGATTTTCGGCTGGAGACGGCCCGAACCACGCCAGCGCCCACGCACAATTGCCAATGCACCTGAAGCGACCTTCGCAGATTTTCAGGCAGGCGATTATGTCGTCCATGTTGATCATGGAATTGGTATATTCGTCGGCCTGGTAAACCGCATGATCGATGGTTCGGAGCGAGAATATTTATGTGTAGAATATGCCGATGAAGCCCAGCTTTTTGTGCCTGTTCATCAAGCTGATCGACTTTCGAGCTATGTTGGTCCAGACAACCGCCGTCCATCGTTAAGCAGAT
Source organism: Chloroflexota bacterium (assembly GCA_012798185.1). GTDB lineage: Bacteria > Chloroflexota > Anaerolineae > Anaerolineales > UBA4823 > JAAZNS01. Next base: position 7,003 of record JAAZNS010000337.1, read on the forward strand.
TGGGCAGCGCTGAATGGCGCAGTATTAAAAGCCATGTAAAAGAAGCTGTGGTGGAAGTAGCCGAAGATTTATTAAAATTATATGCTCAGCGTAATATTATTAACGGCTATCAATTCTCTCCAGATACTCCCTGGCAGAAAGAGCTGGAAGCCAGCTTTCCATACATAGAAACAGAAGACCAGCTGCGGGTATTGGAAGAAGTAAAAAATGACATGCAGACTCCCCGTCCTATGGACCGTTTGATTTGCGGTGATGTGGGTTACGGTAAGACTGAGGTTGCACTGCGGGCTGCGTTTAAAGCAGTTATGGATGGCAAACAAGTCGCAATGCTTGTGCCAACCACCGTACTAGCGCAGCAGCATTTTGACACATTCTGCCAGCGCTTGGCTGCTTTTCCTGTTGAAGTTGAAATGCTTTCTCGCTTTCGTACGCCGGGAGAACAACGGGAAATTCTAAAAAAACTAGAAGACGGTAAAATCGATATCATCATCGGCACACATCGCTTGCTTTCTTCAGATGTAAAAATCAAGGATCTGGGATTGCTGATCATCGATGAAGAACAACGCTTTGGTGTAACGCATAAAGAGACTCTTAAGAAAATGCGGACAGAAGTCGATGTTTTGACACTGACTGCAACACCCATCCCGCGCACATTGTACATGGCTTTAACCGGTGTCCGGGATATCTCTACAATTAACACGCCGCCCGAAGAACGCCTGCCTGTAAGCACTTATGTGGGCCCATACCACCCCTCATTGGTTCGGCGGGCAGTATTACGAGAGCTTGAACGAGGCGGGCAGGTCTTTTTTGTCCATAACCGGGTGCAGACTATCCAGGGAATGCGCCATCACCTTGAACAATTAGTACCTGAAGCACGCATCGCGGTAGCGCATGGTCAAATGCCGGAAAATGAGCTCTCAGAACGCATGAAGCTTTTCACCCGGGGTGAAGTGGATATTCTATTAAGTACATCGATCATTGAATCGGGGCTGGATATTCCCAATGCCAATACACTGATTGTTGACCGAGCCGATACCTTTGGCTTGGCGCAGCTTTATCAATTGCGCGGGCGGGTTGGGCGCGGCGCACAGCGTGCTTATGCCTATTTCTTCCGCCATACACGTAAACTACCTACTCTCGAAGGACAACAGCGCCTGGATACAATAGCTGAGAACACCGAGCTAGGTGCTGGTTTTTCTGTGGCTATGCGTGATCTTGAAATACGCGGCACAGGCGATATTCTGGGTACCCGCCAGCATGGTCATATCGCAGCTATTGGTTTTCATTTATACACTCGATTATTAGCCCAAGCTGTAAAACAGCTGCGCCAGGAATCCACTGCACCACTGCCCCAGACAAGGCTAATTTCCGAAGCAGAAAATGGCATACCGGTTAATGTGGATTTACCTTTGCAAGTGAGCATTCCACCCGATTATGTTCCACAAAAGAGCATGCGCCTGCGCTTATACCGTCGTCTGGCAAGTGCCCAATCGATTAGTGAACTTAATGACCTGGAAGATGAATTTAAGGATCGGTTTGGAACGATACCCGAATTAGTTCAAAACCTATTTTTCCAATTAAAGGTTAAAATACTGGCTGAAAGAGCTGGTTTATCTTCGATAACCAGTGAAAACGGGCAATTGGTGCTGAGATATCCTGAAGGGAAATTACCGCAAAGTTTTCCAGAGCTCAATCCAGCAATACGTATTGGAAAAACTGCTTTATGGCTTTCTTATAAAAATAATCCCGACTGGGCAAAAATAATCTTTGAAACTTTGCAACAATTAAACAAACTTCAACATGCATGATATTCCGCTTTCGAAACGAACATTCGATCTGATATTAACCATTCCCGGGTTCTTGTTGATATCGCCAATTTTAATCATCATTTCGATCATGATATTCCTAATCGATGGTACTCCTGTTCTCTTCACACAAGTTAGAACTGGTTTACATGGAAAACTCTTCAATATTTACAAATTCCGCACCATGAGCAACCGCCGGGACTCTTCAGGTAATTTACTGCCCGATACCTACCGTATCACTCCTCTGGGAAAATTTCTGCGTTCCACCAGTCTGGATGAATTGCCTGAATTGTTGAATGTGTTACGTGGAGAAATGAGCCTGGTGGGACCAAGGCCATTATTACCTCAATATCTGGATCGATACTCACCTGAACAAGCCCGCCGGCACGAAGTTTTGCCCGGTATGGCTGGATGGGCACAAGTCAACGGCAGAAATGCTTTATCTTGGGAAGACAAATTCCGGTTGGATGTTTGGTATGTAGACCATTGGTCTTTATGGCTAGATATCAAAATATTAATCATGACTCTCTATAAGATTTTAAAACGAGAAGGCATCAGCCAGCCTGGACACGCCACCGCAGAAGAATTCATGGGGAATCAAAACCATGAATAATGCATCGCTTTATCGCAGCTTGTTCCGTATCCGCCTTTTTGAAGAGACGGTTTTGGATAATTTTTCCCGCGGAATTTTTAGCGGCACCACCCATACTTGCCTGGGTCAGGAAGCTAATGCTGTTGGCGTTATAACTGGGATTGATGAAAACGATATTATCTTCAGCAATCACCGCTGTCATGGTCATTATTTAGCATACGGCGGAGATATGCGTTCTTTGTTTGCAGAGTTAATGGGAAAGGCAACCGGAGTTTGCGGGGGCAGAGGCGGATCTCAGCATATTCATTGGAGGAATTTTTACACCAATGGCGTTCAAGGCGGTATCGTACCCATTGCCACTGGAATGGCATATGCAGAAAAATTACTCCATCACGCTTCCATTGCTATTGCTTTCTTGGGAGATGGCACGTTTGGCGAAGGTGTAATTTACGAAGCCTTTAATATCGCGTCATTATGGCAAATTCCAATCCTGTACGTCGTTGAAAACAACCGCATTGCCCAAACTACTCCTATCGAAGCAGCCGTTGTCGGAAGTATTTCTGCCCGCTTCCATGCATTTAATATCCCTGTGTTTGAACTCGATTCCAGCGACGTGCTCGAGATTTTGCCCGCAGCGCAATTGGTTATCCATGAAACTCGTTCAAAATGTAAACCTCAGGCTTTGATTCTGAACACTTACCGATTTGGTCCACATTCAAAAGGCGATGACCTCCGCAGTAAAGAATATCTTGATGAAATACGGTGTGACCGTGATCCTGTTACGATACATGGAAATCGTCTTTCAAATGATGAACGACTTGCAATCGAGAAGGAAGTTGCTTTGGAAGTGGATACTGCTTATCAAGAGGCTTTGAAAGATCCCCTACCTTCATGGGATGGTTTTAAATCAAAAACACATAGCCCGAACAGTTAATCTATGGAAAACACCGTCCTCTCTTCTTTGAACTCTGCTTTGCACCGGGCACTTGCCATGGATGAACGGGTATATGTATTGGGCGAAGATATCATCGATCCATACGGCGGCGCGTTTAAAGTGACCCGCGGGTTATCACAAGCTTTTCCAAAGCGGGTTTTCTCAACCCCCATCTCAGAAGCAGGTATTGTGGGTTTAGCTGCGGGAATGGCTTTGCGCGGGCTGCATCCGGTGGTGGAAATTATGTTTGGAGATTTCTTATCCCTAGCAGCAGATCAAATAATCAACCATCTAAGTAAATTCAGATGGATGTATAACGAACAGGTACAATTACCGCTGGTCATCCGTACGCCAATGGGCGGAAGGCGCGGTTATGGGCCTACCCATAGCCAGACCCTTGAAAAAATATTTCTGGGAATTCCGGGGCTGCGTGTGATTGCTTCAACAACTTTTAACGATCCTGGTACTTTATTACTCGATGCAATACTAAATACCCAAGAACCGGTTTTATTCATTGAAAATAAACTGCTTTACCCCTTGCCTTTAAAAACTACTGAAGATCTTCTGGATTTCGATCTGGTTACGGTTGGAAGCAATACACAAAAACCATTGACCGATAACAGCAAAATGATGGTTCATTGCACATCATTTAACTTGTCGATTCGCGGAGCGCCTTCTCCCAGCCTCACCCTGCTTGCCTATGGATATATGGCAGAATTGGCGCAAAAAGCTATCTATCGATTAGCCTATGAATATGAAGTTTTCGCCGAATTGATCATATTAACCCAATTGGCACCCTTCGATATATCTGCCATACTTGCCTCGGTTCAAAATACAAGCCGTTTACTGGTAATGGAAGAAGGTACCTTATCTCTGGGCTGGGGAGCAGAAATTGTGGCAAGAATTGCCGAAGCTTCAAGCTCCAATCATATATTATTTAAACGCCTGGCAGCTAAAGATTTCCCGGTGCCGGCATCTCTCCAGCTGGAAGAAACCTATTTTCCTGGTGAGGATGATATCATACAAGCAGGTTTACAACTGACGGGCAGAATATAGGAATAAATTCCCATGAACGACCAATCCATCATTGCAGTTAAGGCACCTCTGGTAAATCCGAATGAACCACTAGCTTATATAACTTCCCTTTATGTGGTTGAAGGTCAAAAAGTGAATAAAGGAGACCTCCTGTGTACGTTAGAAACTACGAAAGCGGTCATGGATTTGGCAGCTGATAGAGATGGTTATATTGTGAAATTAAACTACAAATCAGGGAATTATGTGGCTGCAGAAGAAATTTTATGTTTCATTGCTTCATCTCCCGATGTAAAGCCTGAACCAATAACAGCTTCATCGAAATCTCTGGAAGAAAAGTCGATCGAAGAACTCCCAGCTGGCTTGCGTATAACAAACCCTGCGCTCGCCCTGGCGAGGGAAAACCGTTTAGATCTGACGAAATTTCCAACTAACACTCTGGTGACCGAAGCGATGGTGCGTGCTGCCCTGAACGAATTTCCCTTAGTTAAAGACCAACAAAAAGTCAGACCAACAGACCAACATGCCATCATCATTTTTGGGAGCGGCGGACACGGCAAAACTTTAGTCGAACTTATCCGCACTTCGGATGCCTTTCACATTGTCGGTTTCGTTGACGATAAAATACAAAAGGGTGAAAAAGTTATGGATATCCCTATCCTGGGGGGTGAGGAAGTGCTGCCAGAGCTACTGGATCAGGGTGTTTTTCAGGCGGTCAATGCGGTGGGCGGCATCGGTAATATTCAAAGCCGAATTCAGGTATTCGAACGTTTAGCAAAAGCTGGTTTCTCCTTCCCCACGCTGGTACACCCTACAGCATTTGTAGAACCCAGTGCCCAGCTTTCACCCGGAGCGCAAATATTTGCTCATGCTTACGTTGGTAGTGAAGCCAGGATAGGCATGGGTGTTATCGTTAATACCGGCGCGATTGTCTCGCATGATTGTCAGATTGGCAATTACACCAACCTCTCTCCGGGTGCCATGCTGGCTGGCGAAGTAACCGTCGGTGAAGCGACCTTGATCGGCATGGGTGTCACGATCAACCTGCAGGTAAAAATTGGCAGCCGGGCGCGTATTGGCAACAGCGCTGTTATCAAAAGCGACGTCCCCGATTCGTGCATCGTTCGAGCGGGGTCAATCTGGCCGGTTTTATAAAGAATTCAATTATCTGTTTTCGAGGTTATTCATTATTGATGATTCCGAATTCTTTGAAAATAGCCCCCTCCCCTTCCTTGGAAAATATACAATTTCCGATAATTATCTAACACTCCAGCTTATGCCTAATATCCAGGGAATAGGTGTATAAAGATCTGCCTACCTTACCCCGTAAAATTTTACATTTTTCTCAAATATTTTTGCTAACCGATTTAGTTCTTTATCATTATAAGTCTCTTCTTTATGCTGTTTATCATCACCCAGCCTTAAAGGTGAAAATTTTTGCAGATAATATTTCTTCGCGCCCTTGATCGAATCGGCAATCTTTTGTAAATCTTCACGAACAAGCGATTTAACGACAGTGGTCAGAAACTCATAATCCACGTTAGCGTCAATTACCAATTGAATGGTTTTTTTTAATTTTTCGGCAGGCACCTGCCATCCAACAATTTTTGAATATTCTTCAAGTGGAGCCTTCACATCAATTGCCAGGTAATCTACCAAGTTCAGCTCGATCATTGTTTTTAGTACTTCTGGTCTGCTGCCATTACTATCGAGTTTTATCAGAAAGCCTTTGTCTTTTATTCTTTTCATGACCTCAATTAAATCAGCATGTTGGGTTGGTTCCCCTCCAGTGATACAGACAGCCTCCAGTTTCCCTTTGCGTTTCTCAAGAAAATCATAAATTTCAATAAGCGGGATTTCCGGGGAATACAATTCAGGAAAGACAAGTTCTGGATTATGGCAATACCAGCAACGAAAATTGCATCCTTGGGTAAAAATAACCGCACAGATCTTTCCCGGGTATTCGATTAACGAAAATTTCTGAAACCCTCCTACTTTCATAGCAAATCTAGACTCGAAAAGTTTTTCTAATTTGAAATTCCGCTCTTTTCCCGTCGTTCCATTGGTCAACAGGTCGTAAATAACCAACAATTCTTGAATAAACTTCACATTCTGTACCGCATTTTTCACACACTGCCACCTCACCAGCAAGGTATCCATGATTCGGACAGACACTAAAAGTTGGTGATATAGTGAAATAAGGCAAACGATAATTTTCACAAATTATTTTTACCAAATTTTTCACACACTCTGCTTCGTTGATTCTTTCCCCCAAAAATAAATGCAACACAGTACCTCCCGTATATTTTATCTGCAAATTTTCTTGCAGGTCCAGCGCTTCGAAAATATCACTGGTGTAATTCACAGGAAGCTGAGTAGAGTTTGTATAAAAGGGATTTTTCGTATCCTTCCCTATTCCATTAGCAAAAACCGAATTTTTATATCTCTTTTGGTCAGAAAGCGCTAATCGGTATGATGTACCTTCAGCTGGTGTTGCTTCTAGATTATAGTTATTGCCTGTTTCTATCTGGAATGACAGAAGTAATTCTTTCATAAAATCTAATACCTGCTCGGCAAACTGTCTACCGTTATCTGAAACAATATTTTCACCAAAAAGATTGAGAAGTGCTTCGTTCATTCCAACGATTCCAATCGTTGAAAAATGATTTTTCCAATAACAGTTATACCGGGCTTTGATATTCCTCAAATAGAATTTCGTATAAGGGTATAAATTCGCGTCAGTAAACCTCTCCAATACTTTTCTTTTGATTTCCAAGCTCTCCTTCGCAAGAATCATTAATTCTTTGAGTCTCTGTAAAAATTCTTCTTTATTCCTAGTTTCGTAACCGATACGGGGCAGGTTAATGGTTACCACTCCAATCGAACCAGTCAGTGGATTTGCACCAAAAAGACCTCCTCCACGCTTTTCTAATTGTCGGTTGTCAATTCTTAATCGGCAACACATAGAACGAGCGTCTTCAGGATTCATGTCAGAATTAATGAAATTTGAAAAATAAGGTAAACCGTATTTACCCGTAACATACCATAATGATTTACTGATATCGCTGGTCCAATCAAAATCCTTAGTGATGTTATATGTCGGGATTGGAAATGTGAAAACTCTGCCACTTGCATCTCCTTCAGCCATTACCTCCAGAAATGCTTTATTAAATATTTCCATTTCCTTATCAAAATCCTGATAAGTTTCTTGCATTGGCTGCCCACCAATGATCACCGGCTGCGTGGATAAGTGTTTGGGAACGGTCAAATCAAGGGTGACATTGGTAAAAGGGGTCTGAAAACCCACTCTGGTGGGGACATTGATGTTAAATAAAAACTCCTGAAGCGCTTGCCTTACCTCTTTATAAGTAAGGTTGTCATATCGAATAAATGGGGCTAGCAGCGTATCAAAATTGCTAAACGCTTGTGCACCGGCTGCTTCACCCTGAAGCGTATAGAAAAAATTGACTATCTGACCTAAAGCAGCTCTGAAATGCTTTGGTGGCTTGCTTGAGATTTTCCCCTTGATGCCTGTAAAACCTTCCAACAGTAAGTCTTGCAAATCCCAACCAACACAATATACCGAGAGGATATTCAAATCGTGGATATGAAAATCCCCCGTTTTATGAGCCATACAAATTCGTTCGGGGTAAATCTTATTCAGCCAATAATTCTTACTAACTTCACTCGATATGTAATTGTTCAAGCCTTGCAAAGAATACGACATATTACTGTTTTCTTTTACTTGCCAATCCTTTTTATTAAGATAATTATCAACAAGACCGTTATTTACCGCATCTGCAATTTCACGAAGTTGTTTGTGTTGGGCGCGGTAAAGAATATATGCCCTGGCTGTTTTTTTAAAGCGAGAATCTAAAAGTGTATCTTCAACGATATCTTGGACCTGTTCAACAGAAAGAATATTATTACCTGCTCCCCTGATAATCCTGGTTACTACACTTTGTGCTAGTTTTTCTGCTTGAGTATAATCAAATTCTCCAGTTGCTTTACCCGCTTTACTGATAGCCAAAGCTATTTTTTCCTGATCAAAAGGAACGATTTTACCATTGCGTTTTTTGATTTTTTTTATTTGTGTTTGCATATCGTTTAATCAACAAAAAGACCTGGCTCAAAATGCCAAGTCTTAAATACTATATGCAAAAAGGCTTAGCGCGAGCCTAGAAAAAAGTTATGAAAGTGAATTACACAGGATCGGGCTTTACCGTTGCGCGACAGCGCCAGAATCTCACTGGACTTCACTGTGTACACCAATTTTTAATTAGAATTTTCCGGAAATACCACTTCCTCTTTCCCAGAAAGGATTTCTTCGATACGCTCTACTACAATGCTTAAATGTTTCGGCTTGTGCACGAAATCCAGATCATCGGTTCGGATAGTAAGTACCGGGCACAAATCGAAAGAACTCAACCAATCATCATAGAAGGAATCCAATAATTTCATATAATCTTCCGAGATGCCTGTTTCCATATTACGGGCGCGGCGTTTAATTCGCTCCATGAGCACTGCTACAGGTGCCTTGAGATAGATCAACAAATCTGGCGGAGGCAATTTTGATACCACCATATCGAAAACCCGCTTATAGGAAAGATAATCCCGCTCGCTGAGATTCCCCATATGATGCAATGCTCGGGAGAATATATAAGCATCCTCATAGATGCTCCGGTCGAGTATGGCAGATTGCGGCGAATTCGCCATATCCAGGTGAAGCTGCGCCCGGTGACCAAGGAAAAACACCTGCAACTGGAAAGCCCAGGCGCGCATATCCTTATAGAAATCCGCCAGGTAGGGGTTATCGGCGACCGACTCATAAGCTGTCAAATAACCCAGCCGTTCGCCAATGCGCTCGGTGAGGGAGGTTTTTCCAGCGCCGATGTTGCCGGCTACTAAAATCAATCGTTTGGTCATATCACTATCTTATTATTAACCTATCTCAGCACTCACTGAACCCGCAGGCATAGCACTTCCGGCATCCTTCTTCATTAACTACTGCTGCCTGACCACATTCCGGACACAAATCACCAATGCGCTGAGGCCTCTCTTCAGGCATCTCTTCTAATATCGGCATCGTTAAAGCTTTCTCTTCTGCCGAATGATCCCCGTTGTTGCTTATTGATCCAAGAGCCGGGAAGCGGATTTTTGCAGCTTCGCTCTCCAGGTAATCAGCGATTACCCGTGCCACGCCGTCTGGCAGCGAGCGCACCCGGTTGGGACCAAATCCCAGTGAACGCCCTCCGCCAATACCAGAAAGCTGGCGGAATACTTCGCGCAGGCGTTCACGAGGTGCTACCGGCGAAACCAGGCGTAGAATATAAGAAATCAAACGCCCAATGGCTTCGGATACAGCAGCCGTATCCGAGCCGGCTTTAGCCGTGTTGATAAAAATCTCGAAAGGCTGATCATCTCCGTTTTGATTGATTGTCACAAAGGCTTTACCCAGCGGCGTATCGATGTTGTAAGTATAGCCGTGTAAATAACGTGGACGGGGTTTTTTCTTATCAGGCCAAAGCACCATCTGATCCATAGAATCAGCGACGTTTTTTTGCTTAGCGGTGGCATTTGTCTCCAATACGACTTTATTGCGCGAGCCTGTCACATAAACGGTGATACCTTTACAGCCCAATTCCCAAGCCAGGCGGTAGGCGGTAGCAACATCTTCCTCGGTAGCATGTGGCGGAAAATTGATGGTTTTGCTCAAGCTGTTATCCACAAACGCCTGAAGCGCACCCTGCATGCGTACATGTTCTTCAGCACTGATATCGCTGGAAACGACAAAGGTGTGTTTAATCGCTTCGGGTAGCTCAGTTATACCCTGGCATGAGCCGTGTTCCATTATGTAAGCAAGGATTGAAGCACGCGCTTCACCCTCAATACCAGCTTCCTGTAATGCCTTATCGAAAAGCGGGCTGGCATAAGTTAATTGTAGATCTTCGCCATGATCATTGACATGGCGCACATATGCCAGGGCAAAGACCGGTTCACAGCCATAACCTTCGCAACCCGCAACCGTAGCGATCGTACCAGTTGGGGCAATCGTAGTTTGCGCTGCATTACGAATGCCGTATTGTTTTATTCCCTTAATGATTAAGTCCCAATCCAGGGTGGGACGTTTCCAATCCCTGGTAAAGGGGGAGATAGGTTTGGGTGGTTGCCAAGTTAGATTGCGTGGATCATAAATGCTGCCGCGGATAGCCGGGAAAGGTCCCCGGGTTTTTGCAAGTTCGATGCTGGTTTGCATGGCATGGAAACGGATAAATTCCATGACTTGGGCAGCAAATTCTTCTCCCTCTTTAGAGCCATAACGAATACCAGCATGATACATCAGGTCTCCCAAACCCATAATCCCCAATCCTATGCGTCGGTTTCGAATGGCGGCTTCTCTTAATTGCGGCACGGCTGGAACATAGGCATTGGCTTCGATTACATCTTCTAAAAACCTTGTCGATAGGGTCGTACTTTCCCGCAGCAATTCCCAATTCACATTTCCATGGGGGGCAAAATGTTGCGCCAGATTGATTGAACCCAAGCAGCAGTTTTCATAAGGACCCAGCCATTGTTCACCGCAAGGATTTGTCGCTTCTAATTGATAGAGATGAGGAACAGGATTATCACGGTTAGCAGCATCGATGAATAATAAGCCTGGTTCCCCGTTGTGATGGGCTTGCTTTACAATTTTATCGAATAATTCACGCGCTTGTACAGTTTTATATACCTTTATGGGAATACCCGCTTTTTCAGCCTGCTCCAGTGTTCCATGAAATCCATGGTAATCCGACGATGTAACATCAGGAAAACGTAAATCCCAAATATCATCTCTCTGAACAGCTTCCATGAATTTATCAGTTACACCTACTGAAATATTAAAATTGGTGATGGCGTTTTCGTCGGTTTTGCAGGTAACAAATTCTTCAATATCCGGATGATCAACGCGCAGCACTGCCATGTTGGCACCGCGCCGGGTACCGCCCTGGGCGATTTCGCCAAATGCTCGGTCATAAACCCGTAAAAAACCAACCGGTCCGGTAGCTTCTCCTGCCGATGATTTGACCAGGGTCCCCTTAGGGCGCAGTTGTGAGAAAGAAAAGCCATTGCCGCCCCCCGTTTGTTGAATCAGGGCAGCATCGCGTAAGGTCTGGAAAATTCCAGCCGAATCTCTGCCCATATCATCAGTAATCGGAAGAACAAAACAGGCAGCCAATTGTCCTAAAGGAGTGCCCGCACCAGTAAATGTGGGAGAATTTGGAAAAAAGCGTTTCTTGGTTAATAATTCGTAATAAAGGCGAGCCATCTGAAGAGGGTCTTCTTCATACGCTTCTTCCACCCTGGCAATATGGTAAGCAACCCGCCAGAACATTTCTTCAACGGTTTCAACCGGTTCGCCATCTTTTCCACGGCGAACATAGCGCCGGATCAAAACCTGCCTAGCGTTCTCCGATAATTCCACTGCTGCCAAATCACCCGGCAAAGGAGGGGTCGGTAATAGATCTTTGATTGTTTTTGTGATTGTTTCCTGGTTCATTGAGCGCTCCTCTACCCAATTCATCACTTACCACGGGGTTACCATCAAAAGGTCTTGCTATTGATTATTGATATATTTATCCTTCTAAGAGACGATCAATTTCCTCACGAATTGCTTGTAAATCATCCAATCCAAGATATACAATAGCAAACCGGATATAGGCAATTAAATCCAATTCTTTCAAACCAGCAATGACCATATCACCAACGACGCGCGATGAAACTTCTGCCTTGCCCATGCTCTGCAAAGCCGATTCGATTTCTCCTACCAATCTATCAACTTCAGTAGCAGGAACAGGGCGCTTTGCACAGGCAATCCAAATCCCATGCATTAATTTTTCACGATCGAATTCTTCGCGGGTGCCGTCTTGTTTAATAATCAAAGGCGCAGCGAGTACCGGCCGTTCATATGTGCTGAACCTCTGCCCGCAGTGTTCACATTCCCTGCGACGGCGAACACCCCCTTTCACATCATGGGACGTATCGATCACCCTGGAATCAAAATGTTTGCAATAAGGACAACGCATAATAGAACATATGTAGCCACCATAGGTGGCGGTAATATATTAAGAATTGCACAAATGTGGGAGGAAGTACGTTCAAATTCTAGCATAAGTATCTCAGGATTGCAAGCCTTTATGGAATATCTTAAGATTAAAAATTCTTGATAGTTTCCTTAAAAAAGGAATGTGCGGCGCCACCCTGACACTTTTATATTCACGCCGCACATTCATTGTCCTTTTCTCTCCATGCGAAGGCAGTCTACGGAAAGGAAGAAGGACAGAAGAGTATAGGGTGCCGGCAGGGAGGAGGAGGCCTGCGGTTACCCATATACCCTGTATTTTGGTTTGTTGATGGCTGCCCAAGAGCGGCAACCCAACGATAAAGACTACCTCTCATTGTGCACCTGTAATTCTTTTAGATGATTTTTTATATAACCTAACCTGTCTTATCGATTTCTATTGCGTAAAAATGTCGGAATATCCAAATCTTCAGTATTGAATGCTCTGGGCTGGAAATCCTTAACTACTGGTTGATTTACATTAATGTTGATTGCTGTTGGGCGCTCTTTGTGCTCCTGAGAAACCGATTCGACCACCCGGCGCGGCATATTCGTCCTTTCGAATCCGGTGGCAATAACGGTGATACGCACCTCATCTTTCATATTGGGATCGATGACCGCGCCAAATATTAAGTTAACATCTGGATGAGCAGTTTCCTTGATGATCGCAGCTGCCTGATTGACATCGAAGAGAGTTAATTCTGGACCGCCTGTCACATTGAATAATATGCCGCGGGCGCCGTCGATGGTAATATCCAGCAATTCACTGGAAACAGCTGCTTCAGCTGCCATCCGGGCGCCATCTTCACCTTTACCCATACCAACCGCCATCAGCGCAGCGCCTCCCTCTGACATGATAGTGCGCACATCGGCAAAATCCAGATTGATCAATCCTGGTACGGTGATCAATTCGGAAATTCCCTGAACACCCTGGCGAAGAACATCATCCGCTTTGCGGAATGCTTGCTGCAAGTTGGCGCGTTTATCCACAATTTGCAAAAGCCTGTCATTGGGAATTACAATCAAGGTATCAGCCTGCTCTTTCAATTTCGATATACCAGCTTCGGCAGTTTGAATGCGGCGATTTCCCTCAAAGGTAAAGGGGCGGGTGACCACACCAATCGTTAATGCGCCAATTTCCCTGGCAATTTGAGCAACGACCGAAGCAGCTCCCGTGCCGGTTCCGCCACCCATACCTGCAGTGATGAATACCATATCAGCACCTTTGAAAACTGCATAGAGCTCTTCCTGCGATTCCTCCGCTGCTTTCCTTCCAATTTCAGGATCGCCGCCTGAGCCTAATCCACGGGTTAATTTCTCTCCAATTCGCACGCGGGTGCTGGCTTTCGATAACAACAAGGCTTGTGCATCGGTGTTAATTGCCAGGAATTCAACACCTTGTAAACCCTCGTCGATCATACGATCGACTGCATTACACCCGCCACCTCCTACTCCAACTACCTTGATTCGTGCAAAAGATTCGATCTGATTGGATTGATTAATTGATGTACTCATGAAAACATCCTCCTCAAAAATTTCGATATGTCTGATGAAGCGTCAGAAAGACCTTTCACAAAAAAAATTAATAAATATAAATTTTTCTCAAGGCAGCATTCGCCTGAGTAAATTTTTAATACTTTCCCAATTGATTGTTGCGGGACCCTGTACAGATGTTCCAGCATGACGTCTTCCGCCTTGGGGAGCAAATTCACTCATGAGAATTGCCCATTTTAATAATCCAACGCTGGTGGAAAATGCCGGTGAAAATAGTTTATCCGTCATGCCAATCAATTGTTCCGGTTGAGCAATACGAACTGGTACTCCAAGCACCTGGCTTGCCAGAGTGCGAATACTGGGCAGTGCACTCGAGCCGCCCGTTAAAACCACACCGGCAGGTAATAGTCCATCATAACCAGAGCGTTTAATCTCTTGTAATACCATACTGATGATTTCTTCTACCCTGGCTTCGATAATCATCGCTAATTCTTGTCGGCTTACTTGGATAGATTGTTCTTCTCCAAATGGTTTAACCTTAAAATATTCCTGGGAATCGATTTCCGATTGGACGGCATGCCCATGTTGGATTTTAATTTCCTCAGCCTGCGACATAGGTAACCTTAAACCATGCGCGATATCTGAGGTTATATGGTTGCCTCCAACAGCCAATATCGAGGTGTGCCATACATCGCCATCGATATAGATCGCCATATCCGTAGTGCCGCCGCCGATATCGCATACCACCACACCCATTTGGCGTTCGGTTTCACTCAAAACAACCTCAGCCGAAGCCAGGGGATTAAGCACAAATTGAGAAATTTCCACACCCGAAGCCCCAACACATTGGCGTAAATTTTCCACCGAGGCAGCCGAGGCTGTGATGATATGAGTTTCGACTTCCAGCCGGTATCCATGCATCCCAACCGGCATGCGGATTCCTTCCTGCCCATCGACATTGAAACCACGCTGGATAACATGGATTATTTCTCGGTTGTGAGGAATTGCCACTGCGCGGGCTGCTTCAACTGCTCGAGCAACATCATCCTGATCGATCACCCTTCCGGTCACACCAACCACACCGCGGCTGTTGACAGAAGATACTTGCGAACCCGCCAAACTCACTAATGCCGAAGTGATTTCCAAACCAGAGGTGTGTTCCGCTTTCTCGATCGACCTCGCGACAGCCTGAGAGGCAGCTGCCAGATCGACCACCACGCCCTTGCGTATTCCTGCTGATGGCTCGATCCCAACACCGATAATTCGAATTTGTCCTGGGTTTTCTTCTCTACCAACCAGGGTACATATTTTTGTCGTTCCGACATCTATTCCCACAACGATTGGTTGTTCCATCACATCATTGCTCCAAACGATAATACGGGGCGTGCACGTATTCCACGCTGATTAAAGCAGGTGTTATTTTTTCCTTTTTTAGTTTTTTAATGAGTGTTTTATAGACATTCAACTTCATGTCAATATCACGTGCATCACCAAAATATACTGCCCAGCCTTGGCTTTCGCGCCAACCTAAACCATGTTGGGAATCGTAGATTAACGGAGCACCCTCCGGCACTTGGGCACTCATCGAGAGGATTGCTGAGACCATTTCTATTGAAAGAAATTGCATCGATGTTTCTTTCACTTCCGCAACAGGGATCGCAGGTGGAGCGCTCGAGGCTTCTACAACAATTGCTGGACCGCTTTCTTCTAACGCCCTCTCGGGAAAAGCGAATCCGTTGGCATCCACTAATATTGTTCGCCCCTCTTGGTGCCATTTCAATAAAGGCAGCCGTTCCACGACATTCACTTGAACAGTATTTGGTAATCCGAGTTTCACATCGACTTGGGAAAATTCCGGAAAGGCGTTGGATATTTTTTGTTCCATCGCATTTGCATCCAACGTAAAAATCGGCTGATTGGCTATATTGAGTACAGTGTTTATATCTCTTGAACTCAAACGGGATAATCCTGTTACCTTTGCATCGACAACCTGAAACATTGGCAGAGTCCAAAGATAATAAAGTAGTACCGATAATGAAGCGACTAATAACCCCGAAACCAAACGCCAGCCAAATTGAATTTGAGGTAAAGCCGGTAAACGCATTTCAGCGCCCGGAACATTCAATGCCAGATCATAATGGCGGCGCACTTTTTTCTGCCGGAATATCGGTGAGGTTAATCCTGCAACATCACCACGCACCATAACCGGCACTGGATTGGCAGATCGCGGTTGTGTTCGATGTTTTACTCCTCTGCTAACCTTCCGCGGAGTATTTATCGGGCGAGGTTTTCTTTGCGCTTGGCGGGTTTTATTGATGGTTTTAAGAAATCGATCGGTTATGCTCAACATAATCAACCTCAAACATTTTGCCTGGTATAACGGTATTCGTTTTCATCGCGCTCATGTTTTCTTTCCAAAGCCAATTCCACCAATCGGTCAACCAATTCTGGATATGACAAACCGCTGGCATTCCATAATTTGGGATACATACTGATCCGGGTGAATCCAGGGATAGTATTGATCTCGTTAAGGAAAATCTCACCAGTTGTTTTATCTACAAGAAAATCTGCTCTTGCCATCCCTGCGCAATCCACTGCCAAATA
>JAAZNS010000338.1 GCA_012798185.1 Chloroflexota bacterium
AATAGTTATTCTGCTTTAATTATACTAAAACCTCTATATTTAGGTTCAATCTTAATCCATTTCTTCACCCATTCTAATCGATAAATATGAACGGTAGCGGGCAGGGTGCACCTCTCCGCGAGCTACGGCAGCTTTCACCGCACAACCCGGCTCATGGTCGTGGGTGCAATCGCTGAATCGACATTGCGCTACAAGTTGCCGGAATTCAGGGAAAAATCCGTCCAATTCTTCAAGTTGGATATCCCAAAACGCCAGCGTTCGCAGCCCAGGTGTATCAGCAATGTATCCTCCATCAGGATTGGCATACATTTCCCGAACAACGGTCGTATGTTTTCCCGTATTCGATGCCTGGCTTACATGCGCTGTGGAAATATCTAAATTCGGCAGCAATATATTCAACAAACTCGATTTTCCAACGCCCGAAGGACCAGCAAATACCGAAATTTTTCCCGAAAGTCTGCTGCGCAGTTCATCGATACCGCTATGAAGGGTCGCTGAAGTGTAAATAACCGGATATCCCAGAGAAGGATAATGACTAAATAGCCTCTTGGCTTCTTCCATCCCTACTAAGTCGGTTTTATTGGCAACGATCATCGCGGGGATCGATTGTTTTTCAGCGATAACTAAAAAACGGTCCAGCATGCCGTAACGCGGCGCCGGTTCGGCACAGGCAAAAACAAAGACTGCCAGATCAGGATTCGCAATAATGATTTGTTGATATTCCCCTCGAGGGGTTGGATCGGAACGGCTAAGCAGTCTTTTACGAGGCTCCACAGCTTCGATAACACCACTGCCGCCCTTGCCCAGCGTCACCTCGACCCAATCGCCAATACTTACCATATCGCCCAACCGGGGTCCTTTTTTCATCCTGCCGCGAAGCTGGCAGGTTAACAAACCATCGTGAGTTTTCACTAAATAAAAACCAGATTGTGAACGAACGACCAGCCCTCGCATATCATCGATTATGGTTGAGGCGGCAAAAGGGTCTCAGGGGTTGGCGCTTCTTCATAACCCTCGGGCGTGGGTGTGCTGGTGGTATAGTAACTAGATTCCCAGGGGAACAATTTGCCCGGCAGCCCATAAAAATAAAGCTCAACGATCCGGCGGAAAATCGGCGCGGCATAATCAGAACCCTCGCCTGCATTCTCGACAATGACCGCCGCGGCAATATCCGGCTTATTAGGGCGTTCTTCAAAAGTGTAACCGGCAAACCAGGCATGGGGTTTACCGGAACCCGATTCTGCTGTGCCGGTCTTCCCCGCCACCTTAATATCCAGCCCGGTAAAACGATGCCAGGCGGTACCGAATGGCTTTGTGCTGGCAACAACTCCGTGCATAGCTTCCTGTAAGGATAATAGAGTTTCCTGGCTGATCGGTAATGTCCCATCTTCGATGGGTTTAAACATCTGGGTTTCTTCGCCTTCCGGAGAGCTTAACTTCTCGATAACCTGAGGCCGGTATAATGTGCCCCCATTTCCCACCGCTGCGACAAAACGTGCCACCTGTAACGGTGTGGTTAAAAATGAACCCTGACCGATAGCCAGATTAGTTGCATCCAGCTGACTTCCCGGCACGGGAACTTGCCCGGCTTCCTCATCGACCCCGACGATTCCAGTAGGGCTGCCCAAGCCAAACCCTTTGGCCATATCGGAAACCGCAGTTGTTTTCCCCGCGTTAAATAAAGTCAACCCAATATGCCAAAACCACGGATCGCAAGAACGGATTAATCCTTCAGGCAGGGTAAGCAAACCGCTCGGAATCGTCTCGCCATCCTGCAGGAAATGATCGTATGTCCAATCGGTTAGGGTTACTCCTTGCAGCTCCTCGAAGAAATATCCGCATTGGTAGGTCGATTGGGGTGTAAACAATTTGCTTTCTAAAGCAGCAGCATAAGTGACGATTTTGAAAACTGAACCCAAAGGATATAACCCTTGCGTTGCCCGGTTTATCCATGGCTGGTCAGGGTTGCTAAAAATCTCGTTCAATTGTGTATAGCTGTTGATATTACTTGGTTCGAAGGCATTGGGGTCGAATTTCGGAGAAGAAGCCATGGCTAAAATCCTGCCTGTATCGCGTTCCATAACCACAACTGCAGCGCGAAATCCAGCAATTGATTTCTGAACGCCTTCTTGAAATTCCTTATCGATCGTAGTATAGATCGCTTTTGCAGGTTCAGGTTGAACTTCTGCCAGCCGGGTGACCGGCTGCCCTTGTGCATTAAACACATACAAGGCACCCCCGCGTTTGCCCGACAGGTACTCCTCTCCCCATTTTTCCAATCCGGTTTGCCCTACTCGTTCATCCCGGCGGTAACCTTTGCGTAAATACTCCTCTTCTTCATCTGCTTGTATCGTGCTTACATAACCGGTTAAATGGGGAGCAATCCCGCCATTGTAATAATAACGCGCCTTATAAAGCTGCATTTGAAAGCCGGTCAGTGAAGATAAAATCGAATAATACTTTCCCACCTCACTGGACGGCGCTTCTCCCAGAGGCAAATACCAATCGGAACCTGGTGGATAGTTGGCAAAGCGTGCCTGTACATCTTCTGGTTTCAACCCCAGGAGGCGTTGAATCGCCCCATATACGGCATCCGCCTGCGCTGGATCTATCTGCCCTGGAATAATACCGATAGCAGTCACTTCAGCCTGTCCAACCAGCGCTTTTCCATTTCGATCATATATATTTCCCCGCGAGGGAATATAGCGCTCCATGGCTAAATAATTATCTCCAGAAAGCTCGGGGAGCACAAGCGTATCATCCCATTGGACATGCCATTCCCCGTTTTCACGGGTAAGGTTCATGCTGGTATCCCGCTCGATATCGCCTACCAGGGTGCTGTGAAGTATTACGCGATAACCCACCTGACCGCTTTGCGGGTTTACGATCAAGGATGAAAGAATCTCATAATCGATGCCACTTAACGCTGCTTCGGAGGCAATACTGCGGTATTGCTTCTCGAAATCTTCTGCAGTAATGGCATCTTTACTGATTGAGGTTAACTTACTATACATCCCAGCATAATCTTCCGATTTCCAGGCATCCAGATATGCTCTGGCAGTCATCCCAGGATCGGGCGCTGAGGTTGTGTTAACCGATGGGTCCCCTAAGGTAGGAGTAATTGCGATAGTTGCCGTGGGTTCTTGCGGCGAATACCGCGCACATCCAAAAAGGACAAATAATAAACCAAGGATCAGCCAACGACGAATTTTCATATTTTCCCGTTTGAACGAACTCCTGCTAAAATTTCAGCGTAAACCGGGCATGTAAAATGGAGAGTTTCATGGCAGGCATATACAACATCTTTAACAGGCGGCTCATTCATTTTGATCAATAATCGAGTAAGATGGCAGAGCGGCAATCCCATCACATTGGCATAACAACCTTGCAGCCGGTCTACTGGTTTGAATTGCGGATGCTGAATGGCATAAGCACCGGCTTTATCGAAAGGATCGCCGGAGGCAACATAGGCTTCGATTTCCTCGTCTGAATACTGACGCATCGGAACCTCGGTGCAGCAAACATCAGCAGCAAGCTTTCCATCGCCTATGCGCAATACAGCAACGCCGCTATACACATAATGGGTACGCCCTCTCAACCAGAGCAGCATACTTACTGCTTCCTGGGCATCTTGTGGCTTTCCTAAAATTAATTCTGCCCCTTTTTCATGATCGACCACCGCTGTGTCGGCTGCAATCACCAGGTCGCCAACTTCGCCAAAAAATGCCCCCTTTTTTGCTTTTTCTTGCGCCAGGCGTAATACATAATCCCGGCTGCTTTCATCAGGTAAGGGATGCTCATCCACTTCTCCTGATACAACCTCGAAAGTCCATCCTCCTAATGCAAGTAACTCCCTGCGCCGTGGTGAATTCGATGCCAATAATATCCGCATTTTTTAATTCTAACACAGTGTTATTGGTCAAATCATCCTTAGGAATTAAAATGAACCCCAGAAATTAAAAGATTAATCATGATCTCATAATTCCCCCAATGCGTATGCCACTGCTGTTTGAGCATGTATCCGGGTGGTTGGATACAATGGAACAGCACTATCTTCTTCATGCACCAGTAGTTCAATCTCGGTACACCCTAAGATGATACCCTGTGCGCCTTCCCGGATTAATTTTGCTATCACTTTTTTATATTCCTCCCTCGATTCTGGTTTTACCACTCCCAGGCACAGCTCAGTATAAATAATTTGATGGATACGTTCACGGTCTGCATCATTGGGTATGAGGATTTTAAACCCAAACTTTTCGATTAACCTGCCCTTGTAAAAATCATGTTCCATAGTGAAACGGGTGCCTAACAATCCAATAGTGTTCAAACCGGCAATTTTTATCATTTTGGCAGTGGCATCGGCGATATGAAGAAATGGGATATGGATATTCGCTTGAATTTCATCGGCTAATTTGTGCATCGTATTGGTACAAAGAATAATAAAATCTGCACCACCACGCTCCAGATTTTGTGCAGCGGCGATCATGATTTGTGCCGCATCCTGCCACTTGCCCAATTTTTGCATTTCTTCGACTTCAGCAAAATCCACCGAGTAGAGAAGACATTTCGCCGAATGAAAACCACCTAGTTTTTGCTTAATCGTTTCATTGATGATTCGATAATATTCAAGCGAGGATTCCCAGCTCATACCGCCGATGAGGCCAATCGTTTTCACATATAACTCCTGTCTTTTCACTTAATAATCAAGGCACATCCAAAACTTCACCAAAAGCTCTGACGGTTTTCTCCACATCTGCATCGGTTATCCAATAATGAAGCACAAGACGAAAACCACGCTCTGCAACCACCCCGGCTTTTATACCCTTGGCAGCCAATCGAACTGCAGTTTCTTTAGCATCGAATGGAATTCGATCACTCAGCCTGCAGAATATCATATTGGTTTGTGGAGTTCCCGGGTTGAGTATCAATCCATCAATCGAATTTAAACCTTGCGCCAGGAGGCGAGCGCGTTGGTGATCTTCAGCCAGGCGGTCTACCATTGTCTCCAATGCCACAATCCCAGCCGCTGCCAAGATGCCAGCCTGGCGCATGCCACCTCCCAATTGCTTGCGTATGCGCCGGGCGGACTGAATAAAATCAAAAGACCCGCATAATACCGACCCTACCGGAGCACACAAACCTTTGCTGAGACAAATGCTGACGGAATCTGCCGGAGCTGCCAGGTCTGCCGCGCTTACCCCTTGGGCAATAGCAGCGTTGAATAATCGCGCCCCGTCGATGTGCAGTTTGATGTTGTACTTTTGCGCCAAATCGCCAACCGAACGCGTGTAAGCAGCGCTCAATGGTACACCGCCACAGCGGTTGTGAGTATTCTCGATCGAGATCAGACGGGTCGGTGGATAGTGAATATCGTCGGACCGGATAGCAGCAGTGATATCCGCCAAATCCATCGTACCATCTGCTTGATTGGGTATTTGCCGGGAATGGATTCCGCCTAAAGCCGAAATTCCCCCTGCTTCGAATAATACGGTATGCGCTTTATCTCCCAGGATCACTTCATCGCCGCGTCCGCAGTGCGTTAAAATTGCCGCCAGGTTGCTCATCGTTCCGCTGGGCATTAATAAACCTGCCTGCTTTCCCGCCATGCTGGCTACCATTTCCTCCAGCCGGTTCACCGTTGGGTCTTCACCCAATACATCATCCCCTACTTCTGCCCGCGCCATCGCTTCACGCATAGCGGGTGTGGGGTGGGTAACAGTATCCGAACGCAGATCAATAAAATCCATGATGTATTCCTCCACAATTAATTGCTTCGCAATAAAGATAATTGATTTTCCAATTCAACCGGAAGCGGGGCTACAAATTTCACAGGGCTGCTTTCGCCAGGTAAATGAATCGATAGTCGGGCAGCGTGTAAAAAATGGCGCTTAATCGGTAAGCTTGTCCGTTTATGCCCGTAAACTGTATCGCCTACAACCGGACAGCCGATGAATGCCAGATGCAAACGGATTTGGTGGGTACGTCCAGTAATCGGATGCACCTCCAATAAAGTGTGTTGTCGATAATTTTCTATAGTGCAATATTCACTGGAAGCTTCCCTGCCCTTCCCAGGCGGCACGATTGCCATCTGTTTGCGATGCGAGGGATCCCTTCCGATAGGCGCCTCAATCCTACCGGATGGCGTTGGCGGTTTGCCATCCACCAACGCAAGATATATTTTTTCCACCCTCCGCAGACGGAACTGCTCTTGTAACCAATGGTGAGCAAAGTCATTTTTGGCTATTAAGATCAGACCTGAGGTATTCTTATCCAAACGATGTACGACCCCAGGACGTAATTCTCCGCCAATACCCGCCATGTCGGGAGCATATGCCAGAGCAGCATTAACCAATGTGCCTTGATCATGTCCCGCCGCTGGATGCACCACCATCCCAGCTGGTTTGTTCACCACCAGTAAATTCTTATCCTCATAAATAATGTCAAGCGGGATCGATTCAGGCTGTAGTTGTGTCGTTTCAACAGGCGGAATAGTAACCTGTACCAGATCACCCCTTTCGATTAATTGCCCTGGTTTTCGAGGCAATATGCCATTCACCAAAACTTTCCCGTCTCTAATGAGACCCTGTAGACGGGCACGTGAAAGCTCACCAATATGCACAGCAAGAAATTTATCCAGCCGCTGTGGTTCAGAATCAAGACAATTCAGTTGAATGATCTGGTCAATCATCAGGTGTGTTACTACCGGTAACTGGTGCCGATGAGGAAATTGAATTTCCCCGGTTAGCATCGTCTTGTCCGGTTATTGTACTTCCAGGGGGGGAATCGATCTGGGCTGTGTCTTTAATCTGCTTCTTTTCTTGCTGCTCTTTATACCACATCCCTAATATCAAAACTGCTACCCCCACAGAAATGCTGGCATCAGCGACATTAAAAACTGGGAAATTTCCAATAGAAATAAAATCAGTAACATTGCCATCGAAACGAATGCGGTCGATCAGATTGCCTACCGCCCCGCCCAATTGCATGCCCATTGCCAGGCGTAAAGTCCAATCTTCTTTCGATACCTGGGGGAAATAATAGATGATCACCACTGCTACAATAATCGATAACACCGAGAACACCCCTGCAAAACCTTGCAGCATTCCAAAAGCAGCCCCCGAATTCTGCCAGTTCACGATGCGCATATATGGCATCAGCCATTCCCAGGGTGCCCATATCTCACTATACTGCAATCTTGCCCGCACCAACTCTTTGGTGAGTAAATCCAACAATATAATGGCACCTGCCAATGTGATCAAATAGAAATAGTCGCGTAGATATTTTTTCAACAGCTTCTCCAATCGAAAAAGTTTCACCACAGAATTGTACCAAGGAAAAGCCATTTAGAAATCTGGGACTTGTCAATTGGGTAATTATCAATCGGGCAGCAAGTCATACATATTGAGAATATGGGATAATAATGATTTTTAAGGTATATTTGTAGCTAACCTGCAATACACCATTGAGTAAAAGCGTTGAAATGACAAGAATAATTGATGGAAAGTCATTCTTCTGTTCATGGAGCGGCGGTAAAGATAGCTGCCTTGCCTTATACCATGCCATGCAGCAAGGCGGAAAACCAGCCTGCCTTCTAACTGTTCTGAGAGAAGATGGGGAAAAATCGCATTCGCATGGTTTGCCTGTTTCGCTGTTGCAGCGTCAGAGTAAGGCTCTGCGAGTTCCTCTCATCACATGCAACGCTTCCTGGGAAGATTACACTGCAGCATTTACCGATATGCTTTTCCGGTTCAAAGAGCAGGGCATC
>JAAZNS010000339.1 GCA_012798185.1 Chloroflexota bacterium
CGCGGCATTCAGAACTCAATGACCGAAGAATACGTGTTGTTCTTTCGGAAGGCATCCTAAAATGAATTCTGTTATTGAAGATATGGCATTAGATGTGCATTTTTTGCGCAACACTCAAGTTGACTTAATGCTCGCCTCAGAAGAGCTTTTTGACGTTATTTTACTGACCCCAAAATATGAAGAAGAAGATAAAGATATCCCTTTCAAAAATGAATCTACCAGTGAAAAACTTCAAGCAGATTTGTTATGGATTGATGCGGCAGCTGAGCGGTTAAGTAAAGACGGCACATTGTTAATATATAGCATACCCCGTTGGCTGCCATATTATGCAGCTCACCTTGATGCTAGTATGACTTTCAAATACTGGATTTCAATAAAGAATCCTATAGCCCGGCCATCCAATTTTGTTCAAACATTCCATGAGGGTGTTTTGCTCTATGTAAAGAATCCCCGAAATTTTACAATTAACCGTGTTCGTTATCCACACATCTTTTGTAGCCAATGTGGAGACTATTTGGCTGATTGGGGCGGGAAAAAGCACCTTCGCCCAAAAGACGGACCTGTGGTTTCTGACGTTTGGGATGATAGAGAAGACTTTATAGATGATTTACATGGCTTAGCACCTCATACGCTTGAGCGTTTACTAAACCTAACCTGCAAGCCCGGATTCAAGGTGCTAATAGGGATGTATGATGGCGAGCCTTATGATGGAACCAAACTTCTTGAAGTTGATCATACAAGCCTAAGTACCCAAAAAAGTCAGATCCCAGATCCATTACAAAGGCACAGTATCGGCGTTACAAGCAATTTTTCGACTTCAGAAAAAGGAAATTTCAGGCCGGACGATATTTTTATCGGTGACTGTTTGGAAGTAATGTCATCATGGGTTCATAACCCAAAAGCTCGCTTTGATTTGATTTTTGCCGATCCCCCATACAACTTAGAAAAAGATTATGGCAAAATAGACGATGACTTAAAATCACAAGAATATATACAATGGTGTAATAATTGGTTAGATTTATGCGCCAAACTACTTAAGCCAAATGGCACTTTATACGTTCTCAATTTGCCAAAATGGAGTGTTCACCATGCGGTATTCCTAAATCAACGATTATATTTTCAACGTTGGATAGTCTGGGATGCATTATCTGACCCCCGAGGCAAGATAATGCCTGCTCATTATGGGCTACTAGTTTATACGGCGGATCCGTTGAACTATACTTATAACTCGATACAACCGATACCGAAAGCGGACCAATGTTTCAGGGCAAAGTGCATATCTAAACGCTCCCCTGACGCGCCTAAGGAAGAACTATCTGATATCTGGTATGATATTCACAGAATAAAACATAAACGTGATCGTGATGCTCACCCATGCCAGTTGCCAGTAAAATTACTGGAGAGAGTGATATCCATTAGCTCAAACCCAGGAGATTTGGTTCTCGATCCATTTATGGGTACAGGCACAACAGCTTTGGTAGCCCATAAGCTACGAAGACATTTCGCGGGTATAGATATTGATATGCAATACCGTGAAATTGCAATTCGAAGATTACGAGAATCAGCTGAGTCTTTAAGTGAAAACAAATATGCTCCTGATTTACCAAAAATCCCTCTCCCCAGAGGGCGTAAGGATTATTCTCAGGATTCATTCTTTGCTGAATTGAATAAGTAACGTGATTACGGGTTAGGGCTTCGTTTTTTATTCCGAAGCCCTATTTTTTTACCTAAATTCCAAATCCCATCTGACCCTCCGGAACTACCTCCTTTCTCCTTGTCCGTCTGACCACCACTGTCTTCTGGCTCACCCAATCATCCCATGTCATCACTTTCGGACCAGGAATGATTACCGCACTCGGTGTCGTCAGACTACCCATTGGATTGTGGCTGACCTGCAGGTCGTCA
>JAAZNS010000340.1 GCA_012798185.1 Chloroflexota bacterium
TGAAAATATCAATAAATATTTGACCGCTTGATATTTTATTTCCGACCATAATCCAATTATAAAATATATCTATGCCGCTTACTCAGCCAGCTTGCAGGTTTCGGATTTGAGGTGTTTACGGGTGCGCATCACCAGTAAATACCTCAAATTCAAGACATTTCCACCATTGCTTGAGCAGTTAATATCTTGGGATATTTTAACAGATTTCAATAATCTTTCGGATTTAATTTAAAGACTTGCTTGCGCCATATACTGCTTACCGCGTCCTCTATGAATATCGAAATAACGATTCTCCCCGTATTTTATTAATCAGATAATTCTATATACTGAGGTTTATCGTGCGGTGCCTTTTAAAGTCAGTTCTCCGGCAAAATGGCAGGCAGCATAGTGTCCCGGTGAATATTCTTTCCACTCAGGAATATCTTGACTGCAGATTGGCTGTGCATAGATGCAGCGCGGGTGAAATGTACATCCTTCAGGTGGGTTAATTGGGCTGGGTATCTCTCCGGTTAGTTTAATCGGGTCCATGGTGATTAACGGATCAGCAGCAGGGATTGCAGACATTAATGCTTCAGTATATGGGTGGCGGGGATGGAAAAAGAGTTCTTTTGTAACTGCCATTTCGAACAACCGTCCCAAATACATGACGCCAACCCGGTCACAAATATGCTCAACCACGCTGAGATCATGCGCAATAAATAAATAGGTTAAGTTAAACTCTTCTTGCAAATCCCCCAGTAAGTTGAGAATTTGAGCCTGAATTGAAACATCCAGAGCCGAAACGGGTTCATCACACACAATAAAGGGCGGGTTCAACACCAGAGCGCGTGCAATGCCAATCCGCTGGCGCTGTCCTCCACTGAAAGCATGAGGATATCGGCGCAAAAATTCGATACTTACCTGACATTTTCTGGCAGTTTCACGAATGCGCTGGGAGAGTGCTTCTTTTTGCAATGACTTTGTAGCAATTAAAGGTTCGGCAATAATATCTCTAACCGTCATACGCGGGTTTAATGAGGAATATGGATCTTGAAATATCATCTGTGCATATTTACGGAATTCCCAAAGTTCTTTTTTGCTCAGTTTCATCAAATCGAAGGGATCTTGACCATCGAGGTGATAAATCACTTCGCCTTCTGTTGGTTCCATGGCGCGTAATATTAATCGCCCCGTGGTGGTCTTTCCCGATCCACTTTCGCCAACCAAGCCAAAGGTTTCTCCTTTATTGATAAAAAAGCTTACCCGATCGACCGCCTTCACGGTTTTTTTTACCGTTCCGAAAGCTCCGCGCCGGATAGGAAAATATTTCCGTAAGTTTCTTACTTCAAGAAGCACATGATTTTCGCCAGGCATTCATAATCTCCAATAATCAACTAAGATTGATGATGTTTAATTTTTATATAATAAGCATGCGGTTTTATGACCGTTGCCAAAATCAGTTATTCCCGGAATTTGCACATCGCATACACCCGGTATCATTTCAGGGCAGCGATTGTGGAAAGGACAACCGCTAGGACGTTCAAAGGGACTGGGAACAGAGCCGCGAATAGTGGTTAAATGCTTTTTCTCCGCGTCGCTTATTTTAGGAATTGCTTTTACCAAACTGGAAGTATAAGGATGTTTGTGGTTGTGAAAGATATCCATCGTATTGCCTTGCTCAACGATTTTCCCCAGATACATGATATAGACTTCGTCGGCAATTTGGGCGATTACCCCTAAATTATGAGTGATGAACATGATACTCGATCCAAAATCCCTGCGTAAATCCTTCATAAGATCAAGCATCTGCGCCTGGATCGTAACATCCAAGGATGTGGTTGGCTCATCGGCGATGAGCAGAGAAGGATTGCAGATAAGCGCCATGGCGATCATGGCGCGCTGGCGCATGCCTCCGGAGAATTCATGCGGGTATTGGCTGACGCGTACAGAAGCATTTGGAATTCCGACCCGGTCTAACATTTGAATAGTTGCCTGGCGAGCTTCATCTTTGCTCACATCCTTGTGCATCAACAGGGCTTCCATGATTTGATCACCCAGAGTGTGATAGGCTGAAAAGGAGGTCATTGGTTCCTGAAAAACCATAGAAATTTCACCCCAGCGTATTTGCCTGAGCAGTTCGCTATCTGTTTTTAATTTAGCTAAATCGACAATATGTTCATTACCGTTAGCTGAACCGATTTTGGTTCTCAGCAGGATTTCACCCTGGTCGATCTTTCCGGGTGGAGGGATTATTTGCAAAATACTTCGGGCGGTAATGCTTTTACCGCAGCCACTCTCTCCAACAATGCCGATGACTTTCCCCTTTGGAATAGATAAATCGATGCCGTCCAGAGCTTGGACAGTGCCTTCATCTAAA